>JBKPLM010000298.1:0-10308 GCA_046731655.1 Verrucomicrobiota bacterium
CCTTTTGGACAAGCACGGGTAAAACGCGCGACCGGTGTTTATGACATGGGGCGAATGATCAACCCACGGCTGGCCCGCAGCCAGATCATGGGCGGAATGCTGTTTGGTTTCAGCATGGCTTTGATGGAACGGACGATTCCCGATGAGAAGACCGCCCGCATCGTCAATGCCAATCTGGCCGATTACCATGTCGCAGTGCACGCCGACACGCCGGAATTCGACATCGATTTCATCAACGAACCTGATCCGCACATGCCCGATTTGGGAGCGCGCGGCATTGGTGAAATCGGAATTGTGGGCGCGCCCGCCGCTGTCGCGAACGCCGTTTTCAACGCGACGGGAAAGCGCATCCGTGATCTTCCGATTACGCCGGATAAACTGATATGAGCGCGCCGATTGCAGCAAAATCGATGAGCACGGCACTGAGCCGCGTTGATGGCCGGCGAAAAGTAACCGGCGCCGCCAAATATCCGGCAGAATTTAAGCCGCCCAACGTGGCTTACGCGTTTGCAGTGATGAGTCCGATCTCGAACGGGACGATTACGGCAATTGATTCTGCCGGGGGTGAAAAATCAGCCGGTGTGCTCGCAGTGCTGACCCACTTGAACGCGCCGAAATTGGCCGAGCCGCCAAACGACCAGAAACACGAGGGGATTCGGATCGAACAACGCGAACCGCTGGCTGACAATAAGATTTCCTACGGCGGCCAGTACGTCGCCGCAGTCGTGGCAGAGAGCCTTGAACAAGCGCGCCACGCAGCTTCGCTTTTGAAAATTTCCTACGCGCCGGAGACGCCTGCTTTGAGCATCGAGACTGCAACAGAGGAGTCAGAGCCGAAGAAACACTTGGACCGAAACCTGCAAGAAAAAAAAGGCGACGTCGCAGCCGCACTCGACAACGCCGATCTCGTTAAAATCGAGAATACTTACTCCACCCCGACCGAGACACATAACCCGATGGAGTGCTCGGCAACGGTCGCGCACTGGGAAGCGCCGGACCGGCTGACAATTTACGATTCGACCCAATATGTAAAAGGCGCGCAGGCAATTGTTGCACACGCATTTGGACTGAAGCGCGAAAACGTGCGCGTGATTTGCCCGTTCGTCGGTGGCGCATTTGGCTGCAAAGGTCCGGTGTGGCCGCACACGATTCTGGCCGCGATGGCAGCAAAAGTTGTGCGCCGTCCGGTCAAGCTGGAGCTAACGCGGCACAATATGTTTAGCGGCACAGGCCATCGCACACCGACCCTTCAGACAATTGCACTGGCTGCGAACAAGGATGGGAAACTGCAAGCCATTCGGCATCGTAGCGAGATGCTCACTTCACCGGTCGGCGATTGGGTCGAAGCATGCGGAATCGGATCGACCAATGTGCTCTATGACGCCCCGGCGATCGAATTCAGCCACATCGTCCACACGGTGAACGTTTCACAGCCTTCGTTTATGCGGGCGCCTGGTGAATGTCCCGGCACGTATGCGCTCGAGTGCGCGATGGATGAACTGGCGTACGCGCTAAAGATGGATCCGCTCAATCTGCGATTGATCAATAATTCGCCAAATCACCCCATCAAACTGATTCCATGGTCAACAAAACATTTGCGCGAATGCTATGAACTGGGCGCGCGGGAATTTGGGTGGTCCCAACGAACTCACGAGCCGCGTTCAATGAAAGATGGACATTTACTCGTTGGCTGGGGCATGGCCACGGCAACTTACCCCGCGCATGCCGGGCGCGCCGAAGTGAAAATTCAACTCAAGGCGGATGGCGCGGCCATCGCCAGGTGTGCGGCGCATGACCTGGGCACGGGGCAATGGACGTCGCTCACGCAAATCAGCGCCGATGCCATCGGTATTCCGATCGAGAAAGTAAAGTTCGAGCTGGGCGATTCCGATTTACCGTTTGGCCCTGTCGCGGGAGGATCACAGACAACTGCAACTGTCGGCTCCGGCATCGCGTTGGCGGCGGCGGATTTGAAGCAGAAACTTGCTGATCTTGGCGCGGACGCGAACAAGCCGGAGACATTTGCAGAAGCCTTGAGGGATAAGGGAATGGATTCTATCGAGGGCCACGGCGTGTTTAAGTTCGAGGAAAACAACAAACTCGGTTTCCAAAGCTTCGGCGCACAATTCTGTGAGGTGAAAATCGATCCCGACCTGCCACTGGTGCGCGTGACTCGCTGGGTGAGCGTGATGAATTGCGGGCGCGTCGTAAATTTGAAAACGGGCCGCAGCCAGATTCTTGGCGGGATTGTCATGGGCATAGGAATGGCGCTCGAGGAAGAGACCGTTTACGATCCCGCCACTGGGCTGCCGGCGACTCGCAACCTTGCCGATTACCACGTGCCTGTGCACGCCGATATTCATCCGATCGTGGTCCATTTTGTGGGCGAGCCGGATTACGCGTTTAACCCGATGGGCGCGCGCGGCATGGGCGAAATCGGAATCACCGGTGCTGCAGCAGCAGTTGCAAACGCGGTCTATCACGCAACCGGCAAACGCGTACGCGATCTGCCGATCACAATGGACAAACTGATATAAAAGATGAAAGACATCTACGACATCTTGCGTGAGTGGAGACACCGGCGCCGCGAAAAAGGCCAGTCCGGCTCGGACTTCGCGCTCGCGACTCTCGTGCGCACGAAAGGTTCCAGCTATCGCCGGCCGGGAGCGCGAATGTTAATTTGCGAAGACGGAAAGACGGTCGGCTCGTTGAGTGCAGGATGTCTGGAAGACGAAGTGGCGCTGTGCGCGCGAGGAGTTTTGCGAACCGGTCAACCGGCGCTGATGAGCTTCGACACGCGCAAACGTTTCGGTTGCGCTGGCAAGATCGACATTCTCGTCGAATGCGCATCTGAGAATTTCTTTTTTGGTCTTGTAAAGATGCTTGACGCCAGACGGAGTTGTCTTGCGATTACAAGATTCCGCGGTGACGGAATTGGCAGTCGGATTCTGGAAGTCGACTACGAGCATCTGCGTTTGCGTAGCTACGACGCGGCAAGCAAGCATGAGGACGAGTTAATTCAGAAGATCCATCCGCCGATTCGGTTGTTCATCTTTGGCGATGGGTTGGACAGCAAGCCATTTCACTCGTTAGGCAATTCGTTAGGTTGGCAAATAGTCGAGATTGCGACTGCAAATGAGTTCCCCAGCCCAGCGGACGAATGGACGGCAGCGATCGTAAAGTCGCACAACTACGGACGCGATTTTGGTGCCCTGCAAAAATTGCTGCCGCTCGACTTGCGTTACGTCGGTTTGATTGGGCCACGAAAACGGCGGAATCAATTGCTGAGCGATCTTTTGGATTTAGGAGTGACGATCAATGCCGGCTTTTTTGCGCCTGCCGGTCTTGATCTTGGCGCGGAAACACCGGAGGAAATTGCGCTTGCAATTGTTTCCGAGATTCAGCGTGTATTTGCACGGGCTTCCGGCGAATCGCTGCGTGAGCGCAAGATTTCAATCCATGCTCCGATAAAAAGCGCAGTACGTGCCTAACGAATGCAAAAAATCGGGGCGGTTATCCTGGCTGCGGGCGGATCGTCGCGATTCGGGCAGCCAAAGCAGTTGCTCCCACTTCGCGGTAAACCACTCGTTCGTACCATCATTGACGCGACGCGTGAAGCCGGCTGTTCGCCAGTTGTGGCCGTCATTGGGAGCGATGGCGAAAAGATTCATTGCGAGCTAGCGCACGCGAATGTGATAGAAGTTCCAAACACAAACTGGCAGCGCGGAATCGGCAGTTCTATTCGGAGTGGCGTGCAGGCCTTGACTGATTACGCGCCGGATGTTGAAGCAATTCTTTTGCTGGTCTGCGATCAGCCGGCCGTAACCGGGCATTTCATCGGGCGTTTAATCGCACTGCGTGAGGCAACAAACAAAGATATTGTCGCTTCTGGCTATGCGGACACGATCGGCGTTCCTGCTCTTTTCAATCGTTCCCTATTCAAGGAATTGCTCTCACTCGGCGACGAAGGCGGCGCGAAATCAATTATTCTGCAACATCCCGAGCGTGTTGCACGATTGGCATTTCCGGAAGGCGCGATCGATATCGACACCTGGGAAGATTGGCAAAAGCTCAACGCATTTGGTCATCCCGAACGAAGCCAAGGATCTCGCACAAACTGATTGATCATACCGCTCTACTTGCAGGTTCTTGCCCGTGACTGTGAGATCCCTCGGTCCGAGCCAGACTGGCATTGTCTGCGCGGCTCAGGATGATGTCGTTATCTCCCACCAAAAAGTTTGCGGAACGATTTGAAGACACGACCCGGGAGGGAGAATGCTTTTTGCGGCACACTCTGGAACTGTTGAGCAAAAGGCCATTGCTGTCCGCCGTGCACCTGGCAAGCGCCTGCTGGAACCTTATCGGCAGGCAAATCGATATCGTACGCTGTTCCGGCCGACATGCATCCCGTTGTGGCGAGCTGATTCGAGAGTGAACAGACCGTGGCGTGTTGGATCGGCATCGTGGGTTGCAACATCTCGGCCGGATAATGCTGTGCCGCCTTGTTCATTATCTGTGTCCAGACCGGAAGCGCGAGCGCAGCGCCGTAGCCGCGCGAAATAATCGTCGTCGGCTGATCGAATCCAACCCACACACCACAGGTCAGAGTGCTGGTGTAACCGACAAACCACGCATCTTTGTAATCGTTGGTAGTACCTGTTTTGCCGGCTGCCGGAAGTCGGAAGCCCAGTGATCGCGAGTTGGCAGCAGTTCCGCGGATCAAAACCTCTTCCATTAATTGCGAAGTCATCCAGGCCGCGCTGGCATCGAGCGCCGGTATGGTGATATGTGCGGCGCGATAAATCGGCTTGTGGTTAGAATCGTCAATTCGCTCGATCATGTAAGCCTGCTTACGCACTCCGGCGTTGGGAAAAACAGAGTACGCGGCAGTTAAGTCTTTCAAGTCAGTCTCGAACGAACCGATGTAGGTGGCCGGACCGTGTGGAATATTTTGGGAAATGCCGAGTGTGTTAGCGACTTTTTGAACAGCGTCGAGCCCGGCGAATTGGCCAACGCGCACGCTCATGGTGTTGCGTGAATGGATCAGACCATAGGAGCAGGGAAGAATCCCGCCGTAGGTCCCATCGGAATTTCCCGGCGACCAATTGCCAGCGCCGTCTATTTCACCGGGGCGAATCGGACCATCACTGATCGCAGCGCCCGGCAACAGTCCGTGACTGAAAGCGATCGTGTAGACGAACGGTTTAAACGCGGAACCGACCTGCCGGTTTGCCGGCGCGAGCGCCCGATTGAATTTGCTTTGCGCGTAATCGCGGCCACCCACCAACGCACGAATTCCACCGCTGGCATTATCAATTACAACCACTGCGCCTTCCAAATAAGGCATGGCCGAATCCCCTTCTCCGTTCTCAGGCGGATGATAGGTGGCTTTGACCGGATGGTGAAAATTGGACTGACGCTCGATTTTAGAGAGTTGCGTCTCGAGCCCATCTTGTGCGGCGTTTTGCACAGCCGGATCGAGCGTGGTGTAGATCGAGAGCCCGCCGTTATCGATCTGATCCTGCGTCAGCAACAGGTTCAAATCGCGCTGCACAGCGTCCATCGCGTAGTTTTCCTGGACGAAAGGCATACGCCTGGGGTGTGCCGCGATTTTCGCCTGCTTGGCGGCTTCGGCGTCCGCCTGCGAAAGTTTTTTCAATGCCACCATCCGATTCAAAACAGCGTTGCGTTGAATCTTCGCGCCTTCCGGATTTTTCAGCGGCGAAAACCGGTTTGGGCTCCTAATTAATCCGGCGAGGAGCGCTGCTTCGGGAAGATTCAGCTTGGAGGCGCTCTTGCCGAAATAGGCTTGCGAAGCGGTCTCAACTCCATAACAACCGTTGCCGAAATAAATCCGGTTTACGTAAAGCTCGAGGATCTGCTGCTTGGTAAACTGGCGTTCTATCCGAAGCGCTACCATCGCCTCCAACAATTTGCGGCTTAGAGTGCGACCGCCGAGTGGAAGACTGTTTCGGGCGAGCTGCTGGGTGATGCTGCTCGCACCTTCTTTGGCTGAGCCACTTGTGACATCACGAACCAAAGCGCGCATGATCCCGCGCCAATCAATCCCCTTATGCTCATAAAAACGAGCATCCTCCCGCGCCAGTACCGCTGTGATGAAGTAGGGCGATACTTCACTAAGAGAGACCTTTAGGCGATTTGCGCCGGCGAGACGGCTGTAAATTTTTCCATCGACATCGTAAACAGTATTTCGCTCCGGCATTTCGCCGACGTTCTTCATGTCGAAAGTTTGCGCCCATGTGCCGTAAAAGAGGAAAACGGCGAAGCCGCTGCCCGCCAATAAAATAAACAGCGTAACCTTCCATCCGTACCGGAAAAGACGGCTCCCGCCTTTCTTTTTCCCCGATCGGAGACGAGCGAAGAATTGCATTACTGAAAGGTTAAAAAAGTTAAAAGAGTTACGAGGTTAAAAGCGGTTTAACCTTTCTGACTCTTCAACCTCTCAGCGGTTCAACGATTTAACCCATCTAACGTTGTAACCCTTTTAACAAATTAGAGGTTCAGCTTCACGACTCCCTCGTGCTGCTCGGTCGCACAAGCCGCGTTAGTCGGAACCTCCGTCGGCGCGTCGCTGGGCTGAATGAGCTTCTGCTCGATCAAGTACCGCTCAACTTCCTCACCACTCACGTCCGCGAGCATATGTCCATTAATTTCCACGCAGGGTGAGAGCGGCTGTCCACTCTTGGTCTCCATTTCCCACCGGAACGCGGGGTTCTGGATAATGTCCTTCTCTGTGTAGGGAAGATTGTATTTGGCCAGCACGGCGCGCACACCGGCGCTCCAACCACAATAGGTCTTCAAATAAGCGGTAATTTCAGGCTTTTGCATCAGAGGAATATAACACAACTTCGAAAGTTGTAACCCCGTGTGTTCGATTCGAGCGCTGAATCTAGGCGCGCCCTCGCCACGCGAGCAGGCTTTGGTCGCGCCTCTACCCACTCACTCCGTTTCAGTTGGACCCAGTCTATAGGCTCTCGATCTCTTTTCGCAAATCTTCCTTCGATTTACCGAGTTTTTGTTGGAGTCGCCCAAGCAACTCCTCGTCTTTCCCTTCGGCAAACGTGAGGTCGTCATCGCTCAATTGAGCATATTTCTGTTTCAGTTTGCCTTTCACTTCGTTCCAACCGCCCTTGAATTCCAGTTTCGTCATAGTGATAGAGATATCGCACGCCGAGCCATAATCAGTTGTTTCACACAACACAAAGCGATGCGCGCACCGGCCGACTCCGGTGCGAAATCCATTTAGGGAAACAGAGGAAAAAAACATGAAGAAGAAAATTCGCTATGCCGTTGTCGGGCTTGGGCACATCGCACAGGCGGCCGTGCTGCCCGCCTTTAAGAATGCGGAAAATTCCGAGCTAGCAGCTCTTGTCACTGGAAATCCTCAAAAAGACCGCGACCTCAGTGAACGCTACAAGGTTAAGGCTTATACTTACGACGATCTGGAAAGCGCGCTCGAGAAGGAAAAGGTCGATGCAGTTTACATTGCTACCCCCAACATTCTCCATCGCGATTACACGAAACGCGCTGCGGAAACTGGCGTCCACGTCTTGTGCGAGAAACCGATGGCCACCACACAGGACGATTGCGAGGCCATGATACGCGTAGCCGGGAAGAAAAACGTAAAACTGATGATCGCTTATCGGCTTCACTTCAACGATGCAAATCTGCACGCCGTGCGGGTGGCACAATCCGGCGACCTTGGCGAACTCCGATACTTTGGATCGTTGTTTGGTCTCAACGTAAAGGAAGGCAACATTCGCACCCGAAAAGATCTGGGTGGCGGCACGCTGTTCGACATCGGCGTCTATTGCATCAATGCAGCGCGTTACCTTTTTCGTGACGAACCAATCGAAGTTGTCGGGCTGACCGCAAATAATGGCGAAACGCGCTTTGCGGAAATCGAGGAAATGACCAGCGCAATTATGCGGTTTTCAGGTGAGCGCATGGCAACCTTTACGTGCAGTTTCGGCTCAGCCGATGTCAGCCATTACGATCTTGTTGGCACAAAAGGAAAGCTTCGACTGGAGAATGCTTACGAATATCAGGGGGAATTAAAATGTGTAACCACAATTGCCGGCAAGAGAATCGAGAAAACGTTCAGACCCGGCGATCAATTTGCACCCGAACTCATTTACTTCTCCGATTGCATCATCCATGACCGCACGCCCGAGCCGTCGGGAAAGGAAGGATTGGCAGATGTTCGCGTAATCAACGCAATCTATGAATCTGCCGAAATCGGGGGCGCTGTGCAGATCGAGCCCGTCCCGAAAAAGCGGCGGCCCGATGAGACAATGCAGATTAAGCGTCCGCCGGTAGAGCAACCCAGGCTTGTTCGCGCCGCTGCTCCACACTAGGGGCATGTGATGTAGCATGATGGTTTGCGCAATAAAACGGTTCATCGACTTAAACCAGCCAAGCGGCGAGGTAATCCCAGCGTGCTCGCGCTTATCTGGAAAAGATCAAGCAATCAAGGCTGAACCAGCCGGGGCCTGAAAGAAACAGCCAGAATAGAATCACCAGGTAGAGCACTTCGGGTAGATATAGAAACTCTGAGAGCCAACCGAGTAGCGGTGGCGCTTTGATATTTTTGATCGCGGATGTAGCAATGGCCACGATCATTAGGCAGCCAAGCATGACGCAGGCTAAAGGGGTCAGCGCTCCGAGGATAAGAAGGAAGCCAAAGACGAATTCGATTAGAGAAACAAAAATCGCGTTTAGGCCGGCAAAGGGAATTCCCGCACTGATCAAGGTCTCGCGCATTTGTTTCCGGCGTTCTGCGACGAAGAGTTTGCCGCGCCCGGAAAGGAAAAACAGCAGACCAACCGCTAGACGCGCTGCCAGAGCGCCAAGCCATTGCCAGTCAGGCGGAGCAGTTAGAAACGTTCGCATCCAGTACATCTTTTCGTAAAACATGTCGTCTCGCGAGCGCTGATTACACACTTTGCTTCGGCCCGATTCGCCCGGGATTTCGCAGAGGCGATGGAGATCAACGACGACGGATTGATTCAGCATCACAACGTTGATTGGGGCTGGTTCGGCGTAGGCGTTTTGCAGCGTGACGAATATCGCAAAGACGAAGAATCACGCCGCAAATCGCAAGAGAGGGAACGTGATTGAGCCTGCGTCCATCAATTCATTTGCAGTTGCAGCAACTAATTCCGCTATCTGATAGGCAACCAAATCCTCTGTGGGGCGCGAAGCTCAGATTACCTATGAAGAAATATGTTTTGTTCTTAATCACCGCCTTAACCGGAGTGGCGCTGATCAATTCCTGCACACAACAACAGGGAACGACAACGACAGCCCCGGCGACGACCGCAGCATCGCCAACCCCGTCGAAAAAGAAGAGCGCGAGCCCGGCAAGCAGAAATCCGTCCAAGACGCGGGGCTCAGTTGAAGCTCCTTCGCCCTCGCCTGGTGAGTCGCCCGCGCCGACGCCATAAAGAGCTTGTCGGTTGCCAAGCCGCTTGTCGAAGGTGGCGCAAAATTAGCGCGCCGAACTGGTTTCCAGCTACCTGAGCGCTTGCTATTGCGGAATTTTCACTGCCTGTGATTGGAATTGGCATCGTTTCGCAAGCCAGTAACACTTTGGCCGCCGACGCAATTTTCGCGGTGGTTACGTCAATGCTCGCAGTTATTGTCTTTTGGTCCAACTCAGAGTCTCCGCAAAGAAATGATTCTTGAATCTTTCCGGTGATTACCCCGCTGATAGTGGCGGCAGACACCAACGCAGCGCGATGAAAGTTGAGGAAGCTCAAATAACGCCGAGTTCGTAAGTATGGCAGCCGACCGCGAGACCATTGCGGCTGTGCTCCGTGGCCGCTCCCAGGTGTAAATCTAGCGTTTCTTCTTCTTTGCCGCCTTGGCACCTTCCTTGCCAAGCGCGGTTCGAGTTCGCTTGGGCAAGTGCGCAACTGTGCGTTTCTTTCTCGCGGCTTTCGCCGCCTTCTTGATGTTCCTACGGGCTGCTCGTCGTTGCTTGGAAGTCGCCATGATTTAACTCTGAGATATCGCGCGACAACAAAGCTTCAGACGTAAACAATTCACTGCCTGCGTGTGCTAACAGCTCCGGCCATGTGCAACCCCGCAAAAAGATGACTGCTGAAAATGCAATGAAGATTACGAAGAGCCAAACCAAATTGAATGCAATGCGATCCGAACGTTCAAATTTCCACCTTCGGCCCATCTAAATCCCGCTACCCGGACAAGTTCATTACTTAACTCCCAGATATTACACAGGCCGGATCGCTCAACACAGCAGCTTGCCTCGCGCGTTCCAAGCCC
>JBKPLM010000299.1:0-3413 GCA_046731655.1 Verrucomicrobiota bacterium
TCAATCATGTGACCAGTAGAAGTGATCCAACACTCCTCCAGGGAACACTTTGGCATGAATATCCGATCGCTTTTTGTTTGCGGCACGCTCCTTCTGTTCGCGAGCGTCGCTTACGGCGCTGGCTCTTATCAGCGCACGAGAGACGGGCAAACGCTCGTCTGGAATGATTCATCTGAAGCTGGCGAAGAGGCAACGTGGTCCGGCAAGCGCGACAAGAATGGGTTCGCCACTGGCCCTGGCATACTGACGTGGTACAAAGTTGAGCCAACAATCGTGACTGGCTCCAACATTCTGGATACTAGAAGATACGCGGTCGTGATCAGCCGTTGTTCAGGCAAAATGGTACGAGGCAAATTCAAGGGAGCTGTCACTTACGTGGATGCGAATGGAAAAATATTGTACGTAACCTCTGTCGATGAAGCTAATCGCCCGAGCCCTCGACAAAAGGCAACCCGGGTGCGGACCACAAAAGTAAGAGCGGCCCCAACGGCCGAAGAGACTCCCACCCCACCTTCACAGCAAACCGTCATGCAGACTCCAGAGCGCACCTCTGCACCAGCCACACCGGAGCCAGCTCCGGAAGAGCAGAGCCCGTCGCCAATCGTACAAGAACCCCAAACCGAAGTGCCAGCGGAGACAGCCACCCTGACGGCGAAGCGGATGGCGACCCCGCCGGCGGAGCAACAAGCCAGGCAAACTGAGGCCCGAAGCACCGTACCAACACCAACCCGGTCTGACGATTCTCTGCGATCGCGCTCCGCGCGGCCATTGGAGTTACCGAAGCCGCCGCGAACTATGGACGCACAAACCGTTGCCCAATTAGATGCTGTGTACCAAGCCGCAGTTAAGGCGAATGACGTCGCAATAATGGATGAAATTTTAACCGATGACTTTGTTTTGATAACAGACCGCGGTGCTTCGTTGACGAAAGCTGACTTGATCAAAGAAGCTCGAGAAAAGCGGACGATTTACGAGCACCACGAGGTGGAGGAAGGCACCCAAAAAGTGCGAATATGGCGCGATACGGCTGTTGTTACCGCGCTGTTTAGAATCAAAGGCACGAGAGATCAAAACCCGTTCGACTATAAAGTCTGGTTGAGTGAGACTTATGTTCGGACGCCTACTGGTTGGCGTTATGTATTTGGGCAGGCTTTGAAACCCGACGCAAAATAGTTTCTATCACCACTATTGGTCACCGGCACGAATCACAGATCCATTTCCACAAGAAGCGCACGATGAAACGCTTCCGTCCGTTGCGCTCCGGAGGATCGACATCTCTTAATAAACGCCCTGCTCGTCACTCGATCGTTTCCTGTTTCTTGATTCTGCCTTTTACTACTTACTTGTAGACCCCTGTCACAGAATTGATCCCGACTATGGTCGTGAGTTAAAGCGGTTGGTAAACGGGTTCAAATAACTTACGAGTTTCCGCGCGCACTGGGCGGGCGTGCCGGTTGTAAAGGAATCGGAGAGTCACTGACTTCCGGCATATCCTCTGCCCTTGTCACAAAGATCGCGGCGGCCGTCAATACTTCCGTTCCACTTGCCTGCCAAGGTATAGCTCAGCGAAAAAGAATCCTCGAGCGTGCGAACCAACTCGCTTTATCTCCATTTTTTCCCTATCAAGTGTCAATCGTTTCAAGCCACACCAATGGAAACGCCGCTGACGCCTCTCGAGTTTGCTCGCCGCGCGCGCAAGCTCTATCCGGAACGCGTCGCAGTAATCGATGGCGACTCACAGTGGACCTATGCGCAGTTTCTCGGTCGATGTGATCGTTGGTCGGCGGTTTTGCAGAAACTTGGCATCGGTCCGGGTGACCGTGTCGCGTATCTCTCACCGAACGCTCGCGCGCAGCTCGAATCGTTCTATGCGGTGCCGCAAATCGGCGCCGTGCTAGTGCCGTTAAACTATCGCCTGACCGCTGACGACTTCGTTTACCTGATCAATCATAGTGGTTCGCGCATAGTCTGCGCAGACCGCGATTATCTTGGAACGATCGACAGCATTCGGTCCCAGCTCCCATGCGTTGAGCACTTCGTCGCGCTGAGTTGTAGCGTCGGCTGTCCTGAGCCGAATGCTGGCTGGCTCAACTATGAAGCAATGCTCGACGCGAGCTCGGCTGGATTTGTTCGTCCAGACATTCACGAGACTGATCTGCTCACAATCAATTATACCAGCGGCACAACCTCCCGTCCGAAGGGCGTGATGATCACCCACCGCAACGCCTGGATGAATTCTATCGGCACGCTGCTTTATGCGCCGATGACCTGTGCTGATCGTTATCTCTGGACGCTGCCGATGTTTCACGCCAATGGCTGGACTTTCGTCTGGACCGTGACGGCCACAGGAGCAACTCACATTTGTCTGCGCAAAGTCGAGCCGCGCGCTGTTTTCGAATTGATGGCGACCCAACAGGTCACCACGCTGTGCGCAGCGCCGACAGTTCTGATTTCACTGGCAAACGCGCCAGAATCGCTCCATCGCCTCGCGCCGAAAGGAATTCGTGTTGTCACGGCGGGTGCGCCGCCCGCGGCCGCCACCATCCAGCGACTCGAAGAAGAGCTGGGCTGGACAATCATCCACGTTTACGGACTCACCGAGACAGCGCCATTCATCACCGTATGCGAGGCGCGGGCGGAACATGCACCCCTCCCAATCGGCGAACGTGCCGCGATCAAAGCCCGCCAGGGTGTTGAGTTGATTACATCGGGCGAATTGCGTGTTGTGGACACACAGGGCAATGACGTGCCGAACGATGGTGTTACTCAGGGTGAAATCGTCGCGCGCGGCAACGTGGTCATGGCCGGCTACTACAACGATCCGGAAGCGACCGAGCGGGCTATGCACGGCGGATGGTTTCATACCGGCGACGCCGCGGTCGTACATCCGGATGGTTACGTCGAAATTCGCGACCGTCTAAAGGACGTCATCATAAGCGGTGGGGAAAACATTTCTTCTGTTGAAGTTGAAGGAGTGCTTTTGCGACACCCGGCCGTGCAGGAAGTAGCGATCGTCGGATTGCCGAATGAAAAATGGGGCGAAGCGCCGCATGCCTTTGTTGTTCTCCACGAAGGCGCGCGGGCCGATGAGCGCGAGCTGCGCGAGTTTGCGCGCGCGAACCTCGCCCACTTTAAGGCGCCGCACAGCGTGACCTTCGTCAAAGAGCTACCCAAAACTGCGACCGGCAAAATTCAGAAATATATTTTAAGAGCGCAACGCCCTGCGATCGCTCCGCAGTGAGGTGAAAGCGTGCAAATAGTTCGTAACAGCTGGTAGGAACCCTGAAAATTGTAGACGACCGTAACCCGAGCGGAGGTATGTCTGATGGCAACTAAATATGATGCGATCGTTCTTGGCACTGGCCAGGCAGGACCGTCTCTTGCAGTTCGGCTGGCAGAGACAGGAATGAAGG
>JBKPLM010000300.1:0-3324 GCA_046731655.1 Verrucomicrobiota bacterium
GCACTACCTTGGCTCCCGGCGCAAGCGCGAGCTGGCCGGTCACAACGACGGTCTCGCCAGGTTTCACCCCGCTCTCGACCACTGTGAGATCGCCTTCCTGCCGCTGGCCGGGCTTCACAGGGCGAAGATCTACAGTGTTATCGGGCTTCACCACGAAAACGAACGGCCCACTCTGGCTAACCTGGACGGCCTGCGATGGGACAAGCGCAGCGTTCCTGAGCATATCGAGAATGAAACGGACCCGCACAAATTCCGAGGGCCACAACGCGCGGTCAGGATTCGGCGTCACCCCGCGGGCTTTCACAGTTCCGGAGCCGGGCTGGACTGCGTTGTCAATGAAGTAAAGATCACCGGTGCGTGGCTTGATTGAACCATCCGGCAAATAGGTTTCCACTTTCACGTTCGGCCCGCCCAGATATTTTCGCACCAACGTAAGGTCGTTCTCGGCCACGGTGAAATCGGTGTAAATCGGGTCCAGACCTTGAATGCTGACAAGCGGCGGAGTCGAGGGTCCAACCAAGTTGCCGACGTCAACATTGCGCAGGCCTACGCGTCCGTTGATGGGCGATTTGATGTAGCAGAAATCTAGGTTCACCTGGGCAGCTTCCGCAGCAGCCTGGGACTTCTGCGCGTTCGCTACAGCCGTGTCATAATCCTGCTGCGATATGACTTTTCTCGCGCGCAGGTCCTCTTGTCGCTTTAGATTCGCCTGATCTAACGCGGCTTGCGCTTTCGCCTGGTCGAGGGCGGCCTGAAACGGGCGCGGGTCAATCGTGAAAAGAAGGTCACCCTTTTTGACATCCGCTCCATCTTGAAAATCGCGCGTGAGGATTTGCCCGTTTACCTGTGCCTGCACCTGCACCGTTTCGTAAGCCGCGCAGGTGCCGATTTCATCGAGGTAAATGGGCACATCTTTTGCGACGACTTTGGCTACGGTCACAGGACGTACTGGAGCTTGGGCCGTTCCCGACGTTACGACACCTCTCTGAAAGCTGCGAAGCAGAACCAAAACAGCCAATATGGCAAAAAGCACGTAGGCCCAACGCGGAATGGATTGCGCCCTAGCCCGTCGAGGTTTCGCTACCTTCGGCGCTTTAGCCGCGACCCTACGCTCTTCCTCTTGCACGATGTTCATTTTTTACAGTAACCTTTAACGCGGACCGGAATTTCGCCGGTGCGCCATTTCCGTTTTTCTTTTCCGCCTTTTCGTAAACCTGCGTGAGCACGCGCATGCAAGTACGCAGGTCCGCTACCGAAATATTTTCCAGCAATTCATGCCGAAGTTTTTCGGCTTCAGCGCTGATTTGAGAAATCACATTCTGCGCACGTCGGCCGAGCAGCACCATCTTGCAACGGCGATCGTGCGGTGAGCCCCTGCGGACGATCCAACCTTCTTTTTCCAGCCGGTGCAACAACGTGACAACCGTAGGCTCTTCTACACCCAGCCGGGCAGCAATCTCGGCCTGAGTTAGCGCATCTCCTGCCAGCGAGAGATGCAACAGCGTGCGCCATTTGGCCTGGCTCAGACCCATTGGCTTCAGTCGTTCGTCCAACTTGAGTCGCCAGGCACGAGCGGTCCCGTGGAGCAACGGCCCAAATGTTTCGTCACCGGACATGTGAGGGCAGGTTAAATTGGTTAGCATGCTAACCAATTCCAATCTGCCAGCCTGTCAATGTTCATTTAGGGCGCAACTTCGAAGAGGAGTAGTTCGCGTTTGCGATAATCTCGTACGCGAGCACGCAGATGCGCATGTCGCGGCGCTGTTGTCGCTTTGGCTTCTCTGCCCGCTCGGACAACAAAATATCGCGCACCAGCCGGTAGCCCCTGGACGTGACTCACGTATTCCAGGGGCGCCTTCACATAAAAAAATACCGGCTGATATTCCGGGTCCACCGCGTAAAGCGTCTCATTCGGAGGGACGACAGCGTTGATCTCGGCGGCAGCCGTCTTCACTTGTTGCCTGTTTCGTAAGATGACGGCCGTAAGTGGATAACCAATCCCTCCGACGACGAGTCCAACTCCGACGAAGAGCGCAACTATTTTGACCCACCTTCGCTCGTCGGTTACATCTGTTTCCCGGGGCCACTGCAAGGCATGTCCGGCGTAGCTCATCGCCAACAACCATGAAGCCGGCGCGATTACGGGCATGCTATATCGGGGCACCCCACCGGGAATCAGGTTTACGATGAGAAATGGAACCGCTATTCCCCAGGTGAGAGCACGTGCGACCCGGTGCCCGGCGTAATCGTGAAACTTTGAAAATCTGACGAAGGGAAACAAAAGAACCCACGGCAGAAAATAGATAAGACTGCGCGGGATATTTTGAATCCAATTGACGAACTTAAAATCGATTCCTTGGAGCCGGCCTGTGAACTGATTCGACCACTTGATCGCAGCCACATGCGTCGTCGTACTGTGCAAGAAGGGAATCGCCCACGCCGCGAAGATGCCCAGCATGATTGCTAGTCCAGCGAAATGCGCGGGATGAATAAGAACCCGCCATTCTTTCATCTGCCAAGAAACGGCAAACACGATTGCGTAGAAAAAGATGAGATGGATTGGACCCTTCGCCAAAAGCCCAAGCCCTAGAAAAATGGATGCCGGAACCCAAATTTGCCACGGTGATCTCCGTTGGACCAAAGAGCTCAGCCAAAAAATGATCGCAAGACCACAAAGCGAGATATAGAGGGCTTCGATTTCAATTAACCGGCCTTTTTCTATCATCCCAATGTTCGTCATCCAAATGAGAGCCGCGATGATCGACCCTCGTGGGCCCAGACTGGCACGCGCGACGGTTACAAACGCAATCGCCACAGCCAGCACGGCAACTGCCGATGGCAGACGTGCTGTCCATTCATTGCGCCCGCCGAAAATTCGGAAGGATGCGGCTACCAGCCAGTTCACGAGAGGCGGCTTCCGGAAATAGGGATTTCCTCCCACCTCAGGGATTATGTAGTTACCGGACTTGAGCATCGCGATCGCCGGCAAGATGCGTCGTCCCTCTTCTCCTTTGATCGCAATTGACCCAAGCGCTGGTAAATAGATCACTGCCCACACGAGGAGGACGACAAGAACGGCTCGGAGGCGCGAATTCATTGGATGCTGGACCTTCAATATTGAGCGTTACGCGTCAAATCTAACCGACGGGTATCTTGACGAGAAGGCCTTAAGACCGTAATCTAACTGTCGAGTCCGCGCGCTGATCGGAGTGGGAACTGGCGTCCCACTCTTTTTAGTCTGCGGGCTACATGTTTTATGAACGCAGAATTTATTGCGATGCTCGATTATCTGGAGCGGGAGCGCGGGATTAAACGCGAAATCCT
>JBKPLM010000301.1:0-4563 GCA_046731655.1 Verrucomicrobiota bacterium
GACGAGATCGCTCAGGGACACAGGCGTACCAACGTTGCGTTGCCAGATGATGCTGCCATCGACTGCGTCGAGTGCGTACACATTATTGGATTCGGTCACGGCAATAACTGTTGGCCTGCCGCCTGGACCATCATCCACGTAAAGCGGCTGCGCATAAACATCGCCGACAATAGTGCCGTCAAAGTTCAGATCGCGTGCCAGATTCGCAGCAGCGTCAAAGGTAAACGCAGAATCAATATAAAGGCCATCCCGCGAAGCATGGTTGTGATGCTGAGTAACGTTTACCTGCGCGTTTGCCGGAAGGATTGCGCTCAGAACAACAACGCACAATCCGGCAATGGCGCGCGAGTGAATGGGAATTCGAGATTTCATAGACAGCAGTCTGAGAGTGAAGGCGCCCTTTCTACCACAATGCGCTGCCTTTGTGTCAAGCCGAATGACGAATCGCTGATCACCCGCCTTCGCCAACCAGCCTTCGCATGAAGCTACGGCGAGTCGAGAGGCTACGGCGGGCCAGGCCGATCCAATTCACTATCAGCTATCGACTATCAGTTGTGAGTTTTGCCCACGAAATACTCGAAAAATCTACGGAAATGAAAATTGATATTTAACTCTGGAATTCACTCCAGTCTGTCGTGCTATTTAATGCGCGACCGTTTTCATTTGTTATTCACGCCTCTGGATTTGCCATTTTGTTCGGTTCATTCGTGTGATCCGTGGTCCTCAGCTCTTCGTGTTAATTGGTGTCCATTCGTGGTTATTACGGCTGAATCTGGTCGGTCCAGAGGAACTGCCAGGTGGCTATGGCGTTGATTCCGACCGAAACAATGAACAGCGAGATCTCCGGCACAGTAATTTTCTCCGGACCGTTGCCCATCAACAGAAGGAACATCCAGGGAAGGAGGATCATGGCGTAACGATAGGAGAATTGCCAACTGCCCGGGTTTCCATGTAACCAAAGCACAAGCGTTAAGAGGCTAATAGCTATCCACCACAGCACCTTGTATCGTCCGCCCTGGCGAAACAAGAGGCATAGGAAAGGGCTGGCTAGGAAGATTGAGCAGCCAAAGCCGTTTGGCCGGAGGTAGGGGAAGTAGCCAAGGCTCTCATATCCTTGAAATAGCATGGTGTATATATTCCACGGGATAGCGTTGATCGAAAACAACCCATGCTCATACCAAGGTTCCTGCGCCACTTCCGGGATGTGAATGTAACCGAAGTCGAAAATGGAATGGAAACGCGTGAAGTTATAGGCGGCAGTCAGGAGCCCGAGCGTCACGGGCAGGCTCAGGAAACGGATTAGCATCTGACGGTTTTCATGAATCCCGCGCCTTAGACTTTTCCAGTTGGTCATCTTTGCAGTCGGCTGGCGCCAGAACAAATATAAGTAAAGAGGCATTGTGATGAGTAGCTCCGTGCGATTCCCAAACGCCAGGGCAAAGAACGCTCCTGCAACAAAGGGAGATGGTCGGACTAAAGTAAAATAGAGCGCGGCGGCTTGCCCCAGCAAAGCCAGGCCAAGAGCGATTTGCCACGCGCCACCGAATCCGAGGTTACACCATGTCCAAGTTCCGAAAACTGGAAACAGAGCCAACAAGATTCGTCGAAACGGCGACAGCGCGACAGAGCGAATCGGCGACGGGCTGTTAGCATCCCATTCGAACACCTTGGCAAGTTGGAAAAAGAAATAAACGGATAAGCCGGCAATCAAGGCTGCTAAGACATGTCCGGGAAAGTTCTGGATCAGGCCCGCGTTTCGCAGGAGCGCTACGGGAAGCATGCTAAGCACTGCTCCCAGCGGAAAAGCTGAGTAGTATCTGCCTTCCCACGGAATCATCTCGTTAAGCCAGTCAGGCGGTGTTTCCTGAAGGCCCAGCTGTCCGTGGAGCAAAGCTGAAGCAATCTGATTTGTGTAATCCAGATCGTGTAAGGTTGCCTTGGTCGAGAAATAAAATGCGATCACCGCAAACAGCGATAACCCGACTGCTGTCCAGAATTCGCGGCTACTGTTACGCGTCCGCATTTTTGTCAGCTGTCACCATATTCTCACTTCCACTTCTCATAAGAACGGCGGCCTAAGACCTGCTCCCAGGCGGCCCTTGTTTTGGCAGGTACATTTAGGTCCGCATCAACTAGCCAGGAGATGGTTGTGAGCGAGTTTATAACGACCGAGAGAGCGACTAATCCAATTAGTATGTAACGCGACCGTAGCGACGCAGCTCTGCTTGAAGCGAGAAACACAACGAAACAGAAAATCAGAAAAGGATAAAGATCGGTGGCGTACCGTTGGGCCAGGGTGAAATACGAAAGGACACAAAAAAATTGGGCAAGGAGAGCCACGGCGACACCGCGCTCAAAGAGGTCGGCTCCCTTGCGGCGAACTAGACATGTGATCCCCATAACGGCAGCGAACACGAGCCAACTGGAAGACCACAGAAGAGAGAGATATACCTCGCTGTCAGGATTGGAAAAGAAAGAAGGGTAGTTGTAGGAATGACGATCTGCTCCGAGAAAAGGCGGCTGACGCTCCAGGCTTGGAAAGCGCAGGCTGAAGTAGTCGGCGAAACTATAGGGTATACGACGCGGACTGAACACGCCGTATTTATGCGCGAATTCGCTGTGAACCGGGTTGATATAATAGTTGTAGTCGACTCCAATGAAGCTGCCGAATCTTGCGTAGCTTAGCCAAACATAAAACGCGAAGGCAGCGCCAAGTGGAAGAAGAAGGGCCAACAGATTGATTATTCGATTCTCTCTTGGTGTTCGAAGAGCAAGAAGTAGTGCGATTAAGATGAACGGTACACCGAACGTTACTCGGGAAAGTAACGCTCCGGCGGCGCATAGAGAGAATCCCAGCAATGAACGCGTCAAGGCGCCAGCTTCAGTTTGTCGCGAGCGAAAAGCGAAGTACAGCGCGGCGAGCGACCAGGCCAGGCCCCAAATGATCGCTTCATCGTAAATGGAAAGGTTTCCAAGCAGCAAAAGCAACGGCGAGCCGAACCCGAACCCGACAATGCACGCGTTTCCCACCCAATTGCCGGCTCGCAAGGAAAGTGGAGAGGAGCGCAATGCCGTGCTCACAAGGGCGGCAAAGGCAAACAGGGCGACGATTCCCGCACAAAATCCTGAAATGCGGGACCATTTCCCATGTCCTGCCGGGTAGACGAAATTCAATGGAATCCGAAGGAAAGCCGGAAACGGGCCAAAATACATGCGCACATGATCGTTTACGATCATCGCTTCATGGTCGATGGCTTCCACATCAACATCCACATTGCCTTGCAGAAAATGTTCCGCTTGGGAATCGTAGGCGCCGCCCAGCACCTCCTTAACAAAGACCTGTCGTCCGCCTGTCGTGGTATAGAACCAAAGAAGGACGCTCAGTAGGAGGAGAAGCGGCAGAAATCGGGGAACGTAATCAGAAGATCGCCATGACGCGTTCATCCCTTGGGAGCGTCTTAATACAAGAATATGCTCTCTATTCCTAGTCAGATGCTCGCGCTCTAGCTTCGGTTCCGTCGCGCACGAGCAAGAGCAGGAGTAAGACGAGAGACTTACCTTTTAAAATCCAGCGCGCCTTTTTTGACTGCGTAAGCGTAGCCCACCATCAGGATCGTGATGAAGCTGAGCATGCTCCAGAAAATGATGCTACTCTGCCTGATCGCGTCGCGGTACACGACTGCCCACGGATACATGAACACGATTTCGATGTCGAACAGGATAAAAAGCATCGCCACGACATAAAACTTCACGCTGAAGCGGGGCTGGCGTTCCCCTTGGGGGATCATGCCGCATTCGTACGGCGTATCCTTGGCGGGCGTGCGTTTTCCGGTTTTGCCTACTAGCACACTGACAACCAACGCCGAAGCGGCGAAGAGGATGGCTACGAGGATTTGCAGGAGAACCGGCAAATATTCGCTTAGCATCCGGAATTCCCTGTAACCGGCAGGGTTCGGTTATTTCACACCAGCAAGGTGGCCATTCTGCTGTGCAATCGCGTTGGCCAAAGCCGAAGGCAACCCCTTGTATTTCTTGCCGTTCTTCTTGACCGCACCCCGCGCCACGAGATTTTGCAATTTCTCATAAGCTCGCAAGCGCAGCATTTCCTCGCCACCGCTGGCAGCATTCCGGGCCCGAAGATTCTCGTGCACGATGTCGAACAGCTGCTTAAATTCAAACGACGAGCGCCGTGAGAGGACAGCGACCAGCTCCTCAGTTACCAGGTCAGGAACGCGACGGGAGAATGCATTTTTCTTTAGAATAGCCATAAGGCGAGAAACATAGCATCTTTTCGCTAAACTGCAGCACTTTTCTTCGTTTACCCGCGGGACTCAAAAGAGTGCCGAAATGGCGCAATTGGTGGGACCTCGCTCTGGTGGCCCAGCCGTGTCGACTGCATTCTCAGATTTAGCAGACGACACGCCTGCTGCTACGGGCCAGGATCGTTGGTTACCTATGGCGTAGGCGATGGGCTGCTCATCGCCGGCTGCGGCGTGGCTGTCGAAGAAGGCACTAGACTGCCAAGTCCCGTGCCAGCTTGCTGTCCTGCCGCTGTGCCGACAC
>JBKPLM010000302.1:0-5092 GCA_046731655.1 Verrucomicrobiota bacterium
CCGTGGCCTACCTCATTTTCATGGTACCGATGCCAGATGCGATGAGAGATGCGCTTGAGATCGCTTCAAAATCTGCCGCGGCCGAAGTAGCCAATGTTCTTTTCCACCTCAGCGGCACGCCTTTTCTGCGGGAGGGCGCTATTTTCCAACTGCCAAACATCACGATCGAGGTTGCACAGGAATGCAGCGGTATTCGATCGAGCTGGGTGCTCTTCATGACGAGCGTCCTGGCTGCGAATTTATTTTTGAAGACGCCGTGGCGTCGTCTTGCGCTTGTCGCGTTCGTCATTCCGCTCGGCATTTTGCGGAACGGTTTCCGCATCCTTGTGATAGGCCTTCTTTGCGTGAATGTAGGCCCACAGATGATTCACAGTCTCATCCACCGCCGCGGCGGACCTGTCTTTTTCGCGCTTTCGCTTATTCCATTTCTTGTGGTCTTATGGTGGCTGCGCAGGGGGGACGTGCGAGCACAACAACGAGAATAGTGCTGGGCGCACAGGCTTCGAACCTCTGATCTTTCTCGGGCGCCCTTGCATCGCCGTTTTTTACGTAAGTTTCTGAGAACTTCGTGCTCCAGTTTCCGGAGATACGCTTGAGAGAACCAGCGCCCACTGTGTTTTAATACGTAAGCTTCGGCTTACATCTTGCGACGGTTCGCTCGCGGAGAGGTGTCTTTCCTGAACCAATGAGATTTCGATTTAGCTATCGCTCGCAGGCTCGTTCCGTAGCGGAAACTGCCATGCGATTCATCACGCCGGCTCGGAGCGAATTGTGAGTTTCAATTCTGCGTTAGCTTTGGCCGCGGCCATGTTTTGCGCCGCGCTGGGTATGGCGGCGGCTTGCCGAGGGCGCCGTTCGCTTGCGACTTGGTGTTTCTCAGCTGGGATGCTGACTTTTGCCTTGGAAAGTCTGTTTGGCGCGATAGCGAACGACGCTCTCTTGCCTGAGAGAGCGGCCTTTTGGGGGACGCTTGCTTTGGTGACAAAATCATTTCTGCCTGGCGTTTGGTTAACTTTTAGCCTGACGTATTCCAGGGCAAATTACCGGGATTTCCTCCTTCGATCGCGCTGGCTTCTTGTGGGGGCGTTTTTAGTTCCGCTGTTGTCGCTAGCGGCCCTTTATAGCCCTTTTTTGTACGTCGTCTCGTACGAACCACCCGCTCACGGTTGGGGGCTCAGGCTCGGTGAACCGGCGAAAATTCTAGACATTCTGATCCTCGTCTCGACCGTGTTAATTCTGACGAATATCGAGCGCACCTTCCGAGCCGCTGTTGGAACCATGCGCTGGCGAATTAAGTTCCTGGTTCTGGGAATTGGAGTGATCTTTGGCGCCCGTATCTACACCGGAAGTCAAACGCTCCTTTTCTCTCACTACAGCCTGGGTCAACTAAGCGTCGAAACGACTGCTCTTCTTATCGGATGCGTGCTGATCACCATTGCTTACGTCCGAAGTGGATTCGGTGAAATTGATGTCTATCCATCCCGTGCCGTTTTACACACCTCATTCACGGTGTTACTGACTGGGGCATATCTTTTTGTTGTTGGCGTATTGGCTCAAATCGTCGCTCGCTTTGGTGGCGCCACCAGTTTTCCAATCGCGGCGTTTGTTGTCCTCCTTGGCGTGGTTACGTTGGCCGTTCTGTTTCTTTCTGACCGAGCTCGGCAGAGTCTGCAGCTCTTTATCAGCCACCACTTTAAAAGGCCGCAGCATGATTTTCGTGAGATTTGGGCGCGATTCACTCGAAGTCTCTCGACTGCCCTGGATGAGAGCGCGCTTAGCACGATCACTGCACGGCTGATTTCAGAGACGTTTGGCGCCCTGTCCGTCTCGACGTGGCTTTTCGATGCACATGGAGAGCGCCTGATCCGGGTGAGCTCAACCTACGATGCGGAGCAGGCGCAGAGCGACGATTCGACCAGCTCGATCGCGGGAAAGGAACTCAATTCAGCCAAGTTAAGCAAGGTGTCACGGCCATTTGATCTCGGCAGAGCAAAAGAAAAGTGGGCACGAGACCTCATGGAAAAAAGCAGTGGCCAATTCCGCGCCGGTGGCAGCCCAATTTGTGTCCCGCTGGTTGGCGGCGAGCACTGCCTCGGAGCGATCGTGCTCGCAGACCGCGTAAGAGGCCTCGGCTATTCACCAGAAGAGATGGACTTGTTAAAATGCATCGGCGAGCAAGTGGCGGCGAGCCTGCTGAAACTGCGACTCACAGAAGAGATCATGGAGAGAAAAGAGCTGGAGGCGTTTCAGACAATGTCCGCATTCTTGATTCATGACCTAAAGAATGCCGCCTCAACTCTTGGCCTCATGTTGGAGAATTTGCCGACACACTTCAACAATCCCGCTTTCCGGGAGGACGCGTTCCGCGGAATCGGGAGCGCCGCCAGGCGGATCAATGATCTTATCAACCGCATGAACGCCCTGCGCCATGAATTGCGTCTCAATCCAGCAGAATTGGATCTCAATCTCGTCGTAACCGAAGCTCTCGCGACCTTGAATGGGACACTGGAAAACAAATTGGTAACCAAATTTGATCAGGTCCCAAAAATACTGGCCGATGGACAACAACTTCAAAGCGTGTGTACGAACCTCCTTCTCAACGCGTGCGATGCGGTCGACACAAACGGACGGATTTCGGTTGAGACGACACGGCAAGGGGAGTGGGTAGCCTTATCCGTGAGTGATAACGGGTGCGGAATGAGTGAGCAGTTTATCAAGAATTCTCTTTTCCGGCCGTTCCGCTCCACCAAGAAAAAAGGACTCGGCATTGGTATGTTTCAATCCAAGACGATTGTCGAAGCCCATCAGGGGAAGATCCACGTAGAAAGCCAACTCGGCGTCGGCACAACTTTCCGAGTGATGTTGCCTTTGAAATCCCAAACAGCATGAAACCTGCATTACTCATTGTCGATGACGACGAAGCGATTCGGACCCAGATGAAATGGGCCCTGGGCGAGGATTACGAGATTTACTTCGCTCAAGACCGTCGGGAAGCGGTTGAGGTCTTCGAGGCCAACTCACCGGCGGTAACGTTGCTCGATTTGGGGCTGCCACCTCGCCCTAATGAATGCGACGAAGGCTTGGCCGTGCTATCCGACATACTTGCAATTGATAACACGGCGAAGGTCATCATTATTTCCGGACAGAGCGAAAAGCAGAATGCCATCGAGGCGGTCGGTGCGGGGGCTTACGACTTCTTGTGCAAGCCCGTGGAGATGGAAGAACTGAGGTTACTCCTTCGTCGATGCATCCACGTGGTGGAACTCGAGAAAGAATACCACCAGTTACAACAAAGCCGGCGCGCTGATGTCTTTGAAGACATGCTCGGCACTAGCCCACAAATGCAGGCGGTCTTTGCGTTCATTCGTAAAGTGGCCGGGACGAATGCTCCAGTGCTCTTACTGGGAGAAAGCGGTACTGGTAAAGAAATGGCCGCAGCGGCCATTCATCGTCGCAGCGCACGTAAGGATGGCCCTTTTGTCGCAATCAACTGTAATGCTATTCCTGAAAACCTTTTGGAGAGTGAGTTGTTCGGCCACGAAAAAGGCGCCTTCACCGGTGCCCACATCCAGCGCAAAGGGCTATTGGAAACAGCCAGTGGCGGCACCCTGTTTCTGGATGAGATTGGGGAACTGCCACCTGCCATTCAGGTGAAGCTTCTCCGGTTCCTTCAGGAGCAGCGTTTACAGCGAGTGGGCGGGAGACAAGAGCTTCAAGTCGATACCAGGCTGGTGGCTGCGACCAACGCCAATCTAAAAGAATTGATCGACGACGGTAAATTTCGTGAAGATCTGTATTTTCGTCTTGCCGTTGTCACCATCCGCCTGCTGCCGCTGCGTGAGCGTGGGGAAGACATCGTGTTCCTGGCCCGCGAGTTCCTACAAACGTATGCTAACCAAAGCGGTCGGACCAAGATGGTCTTCGCACCTGACGCGTTGCGCGCGATGAGCTGTTATTCATGGCCCGGAAATGTCCGCGAACTCCAAAACCGCGTGAAACGGGGTGTCATTATGGCCAGTGCGTCGCGAGTGACTGCAAAAGACCTCGAGTTGGAACGGGATCGGGGAGTGGTGTCTTCGGCTGCAACAACTCTGCGACAAGCACGCGAACACGTCGAACGGGAAATGGTTGAGCAGGCGCTTAAGAAGAACTCTGGAAAAATCACTTCCGCAGCTGCCGACCTCGGCATTAGCCGACCAACTCTTTACGAACTAATGGAAAAACTTGGCATTGCCAAGGAGCGCGCAAATACAAACGTCAACTAACATCAAAACAATCCTCCATATGCAAACATCGAAAATCTTATTTAGAATCGTTTCGCTTACTCTTGCGGCTACGGCCATCGTCGCGTGCTCAAAGGAAGCCAAGAAGACACGGTTTCTCGCCGAGGCAGACACTTACTTTAAAGCCGGCAATTACGACAAGGCAAAGGTCAGCTACCTCAACGCGGTTCGGCTGGATCCACAAAACGCGCTCGCATTCGAGAGAATCGGAGCGATTTGGCTAGAGGACGGAGCACCGCTGCGAGCCGCTGCATTCCTCGCGAGGGCGAACGAGCTGGCTCCCAAGAACGATCAAAATCGAATACGTCTCGCCCGATGCTACCTGGCCATCGGGCGCTTCGCCGACGCAAAAAAAGAAGCGCTCAAAGTCCTCGAGCAAGTCCCCGACTGTGGCGATGCCATTGTGGCGTTGACTGAAGCAGCGCGAAACAAAGAAGACATTCAGGTCGCGGAGGAACAGCTCGAGAAATATCCCCAGAAGGACAACGTTTCTTTCCATCTCGCTTCGGCGAATTTACTTCTTAACAATGGCAACTTGACGGCGGCGGAAAACTCCATCCGGCAGGCACTTACTGCCAATTTTAATTCTTCTGCCGCGCACATGGCGATGGGAGATTTGTATCTGCTCAAGAAAGATCAGAAACAGGCGGGCGAAGAATTCAAAAAAGCGGCCGAGCTTGCGCCTGTTCGTTCTATGGAGCGCTTAAAATACGCCGCGTGGATGTCCGCCGCCGGTGATACGGAAGAAACAAGAAGAATTTCAACTGAGATGACCAGACAGGCGCCAGACTATCTGCCTGGCTGGACCT
>JBKPLM010000303.1:0-10101 GCA_046731655.1 Verrucomicrobiota bacterium
GAACAGAGGCCAGCACGAGCAGGACGTGTATTACGTTCGCGTCTGCCCCAATCCGCCATGTCCACCGGCGACACCTGGCCCATCGGCGGTGCCGTGCGGTAGCCCGACACCTACGGCAACAGTAACACCAACAGTTACTCCAAGTCCGACACCTACAGTTACACCTACTGCCACTCCAACGGCCACAGCGACGGCAAGCGCGACGCCTACAGCTACGCCTAGAGTAACACCGCGGCCGCGCCCAACTCCGCGTCCGAGGCCGACGCCTTAAGCCCGAGTGATTGGTCATCAGTGACAAGTGATCGATAAATAGGTGTAGTGGGACCGGGGTTCCCGGCCGGCCGCGGGAATTGGAGGGGCGAGCTCCGCGAGCCCTCTCGTTCGGCGCAGATCGAGGGGTATTTCGTCCGGCGTCGCAGAGCTCCGCTCTCCATGACGAACGAGGTCGCCATTCCTTGCTGTTTCTTTTCGGATATCTGCGGTTTCAATTCTGTTACTAAACGCCTCGCAGATAATTCTCGACAACACTTCCATTTGCGATTAAGACGAGCGCCAGCGAGGTGGTTCGAGATTCGAAAATCGTGAATCGCTTCAACGTTTAACGCTTTAACCCTTCACCGCATTTATAACACCACTCATATGAGATGCTCCACAACTTCTAACGCGACGCCTTTCGGAGTGCGGCGTTACTGTGCCGCTGTTTTTCTGTTATCAACCATCGGCTACTTGTCCGCCGTAGCCAGCGCGAAGGCGGATCAACCATCCGCGTCCGCTGAAGCTACAGCGGACAACTCGGCTCAGCTGGCGCCGATCCGCAAGCTGCCCCTGAACGAGCCGCTGGAAACATCCAAGAATATGCCGCCCGCGCCTCTTCGGAAAATAGAGACTTCGCCGCGGATGATTTCGCAGTTCGGCGTATTCACAAGCTATCAGGCAAACGTCGATGCGAGTGGCGATAATATTGTGGGCGATGCTGCGAACGAGCCGGCTATTTCTGTTGATCCGACAGATGGCAACAAAATGGTGATCGGCTGGAGACAGTTCGACAGTATTTTCTCCGACTTCCGTCAAGGCGGCTGGGGTTATACAACCGATGGCGGCATCCACTGGACATTCCCCGGTGTGTTGAATCCCGGGGTTTTCCGCAGTGACCCTGTGACAAAGTCCGATGAGACAGGCAACTTTTTTTATCTTAGCCTTCGTGGAGACGATTTTTGCGATGACGTGTGGCGCTCAACGGATGGCGGTCAAACATTTATCGAGCAGTCTCCTGACGGCGCCGGGCACGGCGGCGACAAGCAATGGTTCACTATCGACACAACTGGCGGCACTGGTCATGGATTTCTCTACCAATTTTGGACCGAGTTCTTCGCGTGCGACTTTGGCGCATTCAACCGTTCCCTCGACAGTGGGGTGACCTGGCAAAATCCTATCAGTCCTCCGAATTTTACCGATACCGGAACGCTCGAGGTAGACATAAACGGCAATTTGTTTGTTGGCGGAGGAGGTAGCCCATTTCGGTGCCTTCGCTCGTCAAATGCACAGGATCCAAACACCACGCCAAGTTTCGATCAAAACGTTATGGTTGACCTCGGTGGCGATCTTATTCAGGGTGGAATCAATGGAATAGGACTTTGCGGGCAGACGTTCGTCGCGGTGGATCGTACCGGCACAAACAATAACGTTTACATGCTTGCCAGTGTGATACCGTTTGGCGCTGGCAACGGGACTGACGTGATGTTCGCTCGCAGCACCGATGGCGGCCAAACCTTTAGCCCGCCGCATCGGATCAATGACGACCCGATTAACCATAACAAGTGGCACTTTTTTGGTACACTCTCGGTGGCACCCAATGGACGCATTGATGTGGTGTGGTATGACACGCGAAACGCCGCCGACAACATTCAATCGCAGCTGTTCTATTCCTGGAGTACTGATGGTGGCGCAAGCTGGGCTCCTAATGTCCAGGTGAGCAATACGTTCAACCCCCAGGCAGGTTTTCCGAACAATCAAAAGATAGGCGATTACATCACGATTGTGTCCGACAACACCGGAGGCAACGTGGCGTATGCCGCGACCTTCAACGAAAATCCGAACGCCGTTGGAGGGCACGAACAAGACGTTTATTACGTGCGAGTTTTCCCATCCGGCGGACCTACGCCGACGCCGACCGCCACACCTACTGCGACACCAAGTGTAACGCCAACTGCTACTCCGACGCCGACAACTACACCCAGTGTTACACCAACACCCACGGCTACAGCTACGCCACGACCAACACCGACACCCCGGACCAGGCCGACGCCGAGAGGTCGTCCTACTCCGCTGCCGAGATCTAGTCCGTAACGAAGAATGGTGATTAGTGATCGGTGAGAAGTGATTGGAAAGCGCGCGGGGGATGCTTGAGTTCCGGCTTTAACAACATTTCGCGTGAAGCGCTTTCGGAGTGCGGCAGTGCTCTGCCGCTTTTAATCCGTGTGCCACTTTCCCAAAGCGACGCGAGGACGCGTCGCACTAGAAATAGTAACAAGATCGTTACTAAAGAGAAAATTGGCCTCTGAATTGTCACGCAGAAAACAATTCGCTCCATCCGCCCAAGCCATGGTTCAACTTCTCCTGCCCCCAAAACACGCGAATAGACGCGAAAATTCCGGAGACAAACTTATAAAGTCCTTCGTGTCCTTTCGTCTGTTTCGCGGGTTAACCGATTTAACTGGGCGAAGCCATCCGTCGATCCGGGGTTGACCCCGGGGCTGACTAGAATTTCGGAAAAACTTTAAAAAAATGTTGACACGGTTCCGGCACGTCCGATAAGATCGCCACTCTACTTCGCAGGGAAACCCCACTCCATCTATGAAAAAGAAATCCACTTCGCAATCCGCCTTCTTTAATCTTCGCGTCCTAACTGCTTCTGTGTTTTGCCTCCTCGGCATCGCTGTGGCGCTGTTCGCCCAGGGAAAGGGCACAAAGCAGACGCAACAAACGAATCGGTCCAGAACGCAACAGGACGCTCCCGGCACACAAACTCCCGACGTCGTGCAAATGGTTGGTCCCGTCAGGACAACCACAGAGGTGGCACACCTGCCTTATATTCCGAACGAAGGAGAAATTGAGCAGCAACCGCTGACGCGCTATCCGCGCGGGCACGGCGCGCCGCCACCAGCGGCGCCTTCCTCGCCGTATTTGCAAAGCCTGCTTAAAAACATTTTTCGGCCAACGCCAACGATGCCTGGCCCGTTGCTGACGTTTGACGGCATTAATTCGGCGCAGAGCGGGTGTGGTTGTTTGCCGCCTGATACCGATGGAGATGTCGGACCGAATCATTACGTGGAAGCGGTCAACGTCGCGTTCAGGGTTTATGACAAATCTGGTAATCCGCTCACTCCCACGACCACATTCAATTCACTCTTCGCCCCATTGGTGGGCACGCCTTGCAGCGGTTTAAACGCAGGAGACCCATTTGTTCTCTATGATCATCAAGCCGACCGCTGGTTGATAAGCGATTTCGCTTTCTCCACTTTTCCCGGCGCCGGTCCCTTCTTTCAATGCGTCGCCGTTTCTACCAGCTCCGATCCAGCGGGCACCTATAACCTCTACGCGTTTCAACATGAACCTTCCAATATCGACTGGCTCGGCGATTATCCGAAGTTCGCGATGTGGAACGACGGCGGCACGCAAAACGCCTATTTCTTCACGGTCAACTTGTTTGATGGCATTCCCAGTATCTCGTTCCAGGGTGTGCGCGCTTTTGCGCTCGATCGTGCATCCATGCTCGCTGGCGGTCCTGCCAACGCCATCGCCTTTACCGTCCCTCTAGCCGGCGTAGGCGATTCCTACAGCTTTGTCCCCGCAAATTTTCGCACTGGCTTTCCGCCACCTTCGGGCAGGGATGAAATGGTGCTGGCGGTTGACAGCCCGGCCACCGACGGCGTGACCCTGACGCAGGTTCACGCGCGGTTCTTTCATGTCGATTTTGCCACCCCGGCAAACTCAACTTTTGGCGTTGGAGCCAACCACACCCCCAACGCGGAGATCACAGTTAATCCGTTCATTGAAGCGTGGACAAACACCGCTGGCTTTACCATCGTGCCACAACAAGGAACAGCTCAGCATCTGGATACACTTGGCGATAAGATCATGACGCCGGTGGTTTACTACAACGACGGCGGTACAGAGTCATTGTGGGCCGATCAAACCGTCATGGTGAATTTCCCAGCCGGGCCCAGCGCTATTCGGTGGTATCAATTCGATGTTACCGGCGGCGTTTTCCCGGGTACCGCGGTTCAGCAGCAAACGTTCGACAATAGCGGCGACGGGATATGGCGCTTCATGCCCAGCATCGCTGTCGATGCTGCGGGGGACACGGTGATTGCCTACTCCGCATCCAGCCCCAGCATATTCGCCGGAATTCGTTATGCCGGACGGCTTGAGTCCGACCCACCAGGTAATATGGCTCAAGGCGAAGCGGTTATGACCAACGGAGGCGGCGCTGAAACCCATCCCGCCGGTCGCTGGGGCGATTACACCTATACATCCGTCGATCCGATTAATGGCATGGATTTCTGGCATGTGAACGAATACTTTACGGTGACAAGCAGCGCCAGCTGGTCCACAAAGATCGGTAAGTTCAATTTCGTAGGTGGCGGTGGAACCCCGACCCCGACACCGACTCCGCCCGCCTGCAGTTGGGCGTTCGGTCAGGACCTTCCGAGTCCGGGGGTCCGCTTCGTTGGCATCTTCTTCCCAGCTAACGGGAAGTTCTATACCATGGGCGGCCGCGCGTTCGATGGAGGCGGTGGCGAGTTTACCCACCCGTTTGAATACGATCCGGTGGCCAACACCTGGACTACCAAGGCGGCGACTTATCCTGATAATCAGGTAAACAACATGGCTTGCGGTGTGCTCAACGACGCCGGAACCGATTACATTTATTGCGCGGGCGGTTCAGAGTCTGCCACCTCGACCACCACCGGCCGTGTTTTCCGCTACGATCCGATTGCCGATGCTATCACTACGGTAGCTGGTGGCGATTGGCCACCGGGCGCGAACGGCACTCTGCCGGGCGGCTTCGCCGTATTTGGGAATCACCTCTTTACCCTAGGCGGGTTCGACATCCCGAACGGCGTCGGGATCAACCAGATCTGGGAGTTTACTCCCAGTCCCGCTGGCTGGGCGCTACAGGGTGCCACCCTGCCGGTTCCGCTCGGTTACATACCCACGACGACGATCGGCAGCTTCATCTATACAGGTGGCGGCAGCGATATCACCGGCGGCGCCCTGACCGATACTACCAACTCTTTTGTCTATGACCCAGTGGCGGATAGTATCGATACGATAGCGCCCATACCACGGGCCACCGGGGAGACGCGTGCACTGAACTTCAATGGGTTGATGTATGTTATGGGTGGTGGAAGAACTCCGCCTAATCCCTCTAATGAGGTGGATATCTATGACCCGAGTACCAATACCTGGTCACTAGGAGTTCCGTTTAACAATGCGCGGCGTAACTTTGCCACCGATACGAATGGCACAGACCACATTTGGCTGGCAGGCGGTTATGACGTTGACGGCGTAACACCGCTGGCGTCTACGGAAGTCTTTACCTGTCCGCAGGTAAGTCCCACGCCAACGCCGACAGCAACGGCAACAGCGACGGTCACACCGAGTATTACACCGACGGTGACGCCACCGCCGCCAACACCCACGCCAAGACCGACTCCAACCCCGCGGCCGCGCCCAACACCGCATCCGCGCCCCTGACAGGGTAGGTTAAAAGAGTTACAAAGGCAGTAATTGGGAACTCGCGAGTCAACTCGCGAGTTCCTTGTTTTTAGGAGTCTTGTAGGGCGTTTTTCGCGAAACGCCGCGTCTGTCGCTTCGCTACTTGGTTTCCCACTAAACATGCGAAAAGACGCTGGATTTGAGTCCTCCGCTTTCGGCGTTTCGTCCTTAATTGTGCGTTGAGCATTTTCTTCTCTTTTAATGCTGCAAGGCTTCAACGGTTTAACAATTTCCAAATTTCCGCGTTCGAAACGGCTTGACCATATCTGGCCGAACCTCTATAAACGGCGTTTTCCTGCACCTTGAGGTTTCCTGAGACAAAGCATCCGTGGCGCGCAGAGCGAGCGCAGCGGCGTCTCAATTCCTCAGGAACGTGCTCTACAAAATTCCACCCTGATTAAAATGAAAACAAATTCTTCTACTCGATCGGCGTTTTTCACTCTCCGCGTATTAATTGGCTTTACGCTTTGCTTCGTGGGCGTGGTATTAGCGCTTTTCGCGCACTTCTCACCTCTCACTGATCACGTCTCACTTCCAGGCGCGACGAAGGTGTCGCGTCCGTTGCCTTATATGCCGGCGCCCGGTAATGGACCGGAAACCGAAGCTGCAGATCTTGGACGATTGGAACAATTCTGGAACGATCGTTTGACTTATCCTACTGGTCGTTTCGATCCCAGATGGCTACGCGCAGCCGCCGCCCAACACGCGCGCCTGCCCATGGGCATCCCCGCAGGAATTCCTGCCGTTCGGAATCCATTAAGTCCACTGGCTCTCACGGGCGCAAGTTTTATCGCGCTTGGCCCCCAACCAGAACGCATGACCGGTTGCTCGGGGTGTTTTGATTACACCACGACCGAAGGACGGGTGAACTCCATCGCGGTCGATCCAACCACCACGGTGAATGGAACTATTGTGGCTTATTCTGGGTCCGTCGGCGGCGGCGTCTGGAAAACGACCAACTGTTGTAGCGCGTCCACGACTTGGACCGTGGTAACCGATGATCCTCTAATCGCTACCACAGCCATCGACACTATCACCATCGATCCGAACGATCATAACACCGTTTATGCCGGCACGGGTGATCTCAATTTCGGTTCCTTTTCCATGGGTAGCCAGGGCATCCTCAAATCTACCGATGCTGGGGTGACCTGGGTTGTCCTGGGTGCGGATGTCTTTGGTATGCCTTACAACGAGCCTCCAGGTCAGTTCCCACAGTATAACGCAGTCGGAAAGGTGCGTGTGGATCCAAACAACAGCAGCAAGGTGGTGGCAGGCACCAAACAAGGCCTCTATTTCTCGTACGATGGCGGTGCTAACTGGACCGGTCCGTGTTTTACCAACAATTTCTCGACCCAGCGTCAGGACGTTACCGGACTTGAGCTAAGCGATGCGGGCGGGGGGAATACGCGCGTCGTCGCCGCTATCGGCACGCGCGGGTTTGCCACGACCGTACAATACGATCTTGGTAACAATGGGGCTAACGGTATCTACAGCGCCACGATGGCTTCCAGTGGCTGTCCGAGTTTTACTTCGATAGCAAGCAATGTCAACGGATTCGTCTTTGGCACGGCGGTCGGCGGGAGCGCCTATTCAACTGGAGCCTCCATGAATGCTGGAAGCGGTTCGCCATTTGTTGACATCAACACGGGGGATCAGTTGGGCCGAATCGATATTGCTGTGGCGCCGAGTAACCCGAATTACATCTATGCCCAGGCACAGTCTATTATTGGTAATAACAACGGCGGTTGTGGCGGCGCCGCTGGCTGCCAGATTGGCGCGTGGGCGACGACTAACGGTGGTACGAACTGGACCTTCATGGAGGGTTCTCAGGGCGGTGCGCTCAGAAACTGCCAAAACGGCGCCGGCGACTATCCGCAGAACTGGTACGACCAGGGAGTAGTTGTGGATCCAAATAATCCCGATCGCGTCTTCTTCGACACGTTCGAGGTTTGGTTCGCAACACGCACGGGAACTGTCTGGAACGATACCACCTGCGGGTATTCCTATCCCGGGTCTGCTGGCCCCGTTCACGTGGACCAGCACGCTCTCGCCTTCTTGCCTGGATCATCCAGTATCTTGCTAATTGGAAATGACGGTGGCGCCCATGGCACCACGAACGCTGACGTAACAAATTCCAACACCGATCCAACTTGGTTTAACATGGATACGGGTATAAACACTATCGAATTTTACTCAGGTGACATCAGCGGGAATTTCCTGAATGCGGCCTCGCCACAGGCTAATGGTGGAGCGCAGGACAACGGCTCCAGTTCGATCACCTTTACCGGCACGCCGAGTGGGCCTGTGTTATGGCAGCTGGGAGTGGGCGGTGACGGGTTTTACGCGCGCATCGATCCGGTAGGCACAGGTTCGAGTCTTCGTTTCTGGCAGGGTAACAATAGTGGCTCACTTCATCGTTGCGTCAGTAGCTGTACAAATCAGAACGCTCCTTGGAGCGGCAGGGTATCGGGCAGCTGGAGCGGCGATACGCAATCATTCGTTCTGCCATACGATCTTTTTCATGGTGGAATCCCCGGCGGCGACGACTGTCCAGCAGCAGGTGTCCCCGGCGGTTGTGGCCACCTGGTTGCAGGCACTACAAGGGTGTGGGAAACAATTAACGGCGGTAACGCCTCGTTCAGCTCCGCAGATTGGTACGTGACGAACAACCCAACCACCCAGAACATGACCAAGCAAACGCTGGGCAACCGTTCATTTATCAATCAGGTCAAGTACTCACCGAAATATCAGAGCGTCGCCATTGTTGGCACAAACGACGGTAATGCATGGATCGGCTTCAACCTCGGCACCGGCACTCAAGCACAGGCAAACTGGGTAAACGTTACTGGAAACAACACTGTGCTGCCCAATCGCCCTGTGCTGGGTATCGCGCTCGATCCTTCGGTGTCAGCCGCAAATCTACCGGTGGGATACGCGGCGATCGGGGGCTTCAACGCTAACACGCCCACAACACCGGGTCACATCTTCCAGGTAACATGCACGGCCAATTGCGGCTCTTTCACGTGGGCGGACAAGACCGGCGATCTCCCAGACATTCCTGTGGACTCCATCATCGTTAACCCCAATCAACCGCAACAGGTCTTTGCCGGCACCGACTGGGGCGTTTATTTTACCGATGACATAACCGTAGCATCCCCTACGTGGCAGCGGTTCGAGAACGGCCTGCCACACGCGATGGTATGGGACATGCAAATTGACCGAGGGAGCACTACTCTCTCGGTGTGGACGCGCAGCCGGGGTGCGTATGTCTATCCTCTAGCAGGCGCCGGGCCCACCCCGACGCCGACTCCTACGCCTTCGCCAAGTGCGACGCCAACGCCGACACCTACGGCCACGCCAACAGCGACAGCTACACCAACTGCAACGGCTACAGTTACCCCAACACCTAGCGCTACGCCTCGCATCACTCCGAGGCCACGCCCAACTCCACATCCTCGGCCGACGCCGCGGTAGGGGATTCGTGATTAGTGAGAAGTGATTAAGGCGATGCGAGGACACATCGCACTTCGAAAGCTCTCGCGAAACACATCAGGCGCGCTCCGCAGTACACCTCGCACGAAGTGCTTTCGGAGCGCGAGGCGTCCTCGCATCGCTTTCGCTGCGGCTTTCCGAGCCGAGGCAGGGAAAAAGGGGATTATCTGGTTCGAAAGATAGAAAAGTATTGAACCGTCCCCGGCCTAGGAGTTAAAACGTTGTTTCTCTAATTCCATCCACAATGAAAAGGAAACCTGACAATCAATTCGGCTTTTTTGAGTCCCGCTTGCTGATCGGTCTGCTTGTCCTCCTGGCCGGCGCTGTTCTGGCTGCCTTTGGTTCTGGTGCATTTGCCAGGGCAATCACTCAGCACAGAGAAACGAAGTCTGCTCCGAACGTTGAGGAGGCTCGGAATGTTAAGCCCGACAATCAACAGCCTGATCAAGGCTTTTGGGCGCAAACAAACGGCCCGCAGGGCGGCGATGGGATCGCGTTGGCGACAAGTCCGAACGGCCACATCTTCGTCGGCACTCAGGGGGGCGGCGCGTTTCGCTCGACCGATAACGGAGAAACGTGGCTAGGACTCAACGACGGACTGACAGACACCAACGTCCGGGCGCTGGCGATCAATAACGCTGGCCACATCTTCGCCGGAACATGGAGCGGCGGAGTTTTTCGATCCACCGACAACGGAGACAGTTGGACTGCGGTAAACAACGGCTTGGATTCTCTATCGGTGAGGTCCCTCGCAATCAATTCCGGAGGAGACATTTTCGCGGGGACATTCTACGGAGGAGCTTATCGCTCCACCGATAACGGCGAAAA
>JBKPLM010000304.1:0-6389 GCA_046731655.1 Verrucomicrobiota bacterium
CGTGCCGGTATTCGCGTCCGTAATGATAAACTTTTCGTGGTGAAATGTGGCATCGCCACGAAAGGTGAGCCGGCCCGCGTAACGGCGCTCCAACTCCACGAGTAATTCTTCATCTTCTTCCTTCAACCGCTTCAATACACCTGGATTCAGAATCACCCGGATATCATGAATGCTCTCCTGATACTTGCGCATGACGGTATTGAGAGTCCGATGCAATTCTACGCTCGTGGTCATGGAAGTTTTCACCACGCCGCGCCCGCCGCAGTAGGGACAATTCTCGTAGATTGTATCGCTCAGGCTTTCCTGCGCTCGTTGGCGAGTCATCTCCATCAGGCGGAGCTGTGAAATGGCGAGAACATGTGTCTTGGCTTTGTCGCGATTGAGCCGCTCCTTCATCAAACTGTAAACTGCCTGCTGGTCTTTACGGCTCTTCATATCGATGAAATCGGCTATGATTAGCCCACCGATATTGCGTAAACGAAGCTGGCGCGCGATTTCATCCGCGGCCTCCAGGTTGGTTTGCAAGATAGTTTTTTCCACGTCGCGCCCACCTTTGTTTCGCCCCGTATTCACGTCAATTGCCACCAGCGCTTCGGTCTCGTCGATCACAATATAGCCACCGCATCTCAGCCAAACCTGCCGATGAAAAGCGTCATCGATCTGCTTTTGCACGCCGTATGTTTCGAAGATCGGCATCGCACCATCGTAATGGTGCACGCGATTCCGGGCGCGTCGGGAAATCTGCCCGATCATTTCGATCATTCGTTCAGTTGATGCGCGATCATCGCAAACGACTTCGTCGATTTCCTCGGTGAGAAAATCGCGCACTGTCCGTCCGACCAAATCCGGCTCCTCAAAAAGGCGGCACGGGGCTGGTTCCTCACGAATGAGCTGCTCGACCTGGGCCCACTGATCGAGAAGAAAACGCAGATCCCGAACAAAATACCTTGCCCGCTGCCCTTCACCTACGGTGCGGATAATGACTCCGACGCCATCGGGAATTTCCAATTCCCGGACAATCTTGCGCAGCCGTTCGCGCTCCTTCTGGTTTTCAATTTTTCGCGAGATGCCGCTACGATCGCTGAACGGCATCAGCACCAGGTAGCGTCCGGCAAAACTGAGATTCGTAGTTACCCTCGGGCCTTTGTTCCCAATGGGCCCCTTGGTTACCTGCACAATGACATCCGAGCCGACCGGATAAATACTCGGTATGTCTTTAACCGTGATCCGTTTTCGCGGGCGCTTGCTGCCGCGGCGATCAATTTCCTCAATGCCGCTATCTAGTGCAGCCGGAATTGCGTCCCAAAAATGGAGAAACGCATTTTTCTCGAAGCCGATGTCAACAAACATCGCCTTCAACCCCATCTCGATGTTTTTGACTTTACCCTTATAAACGCTGCCGACGATATTCCGCGAGCTCTTACGCTCGACACTGTACTCCTCGAGCCGGCCATTCTCGAGGACGGCAACCCGGGACTCGAGCTTTTCCACGCTGAGTACGAGCTTCTTGCCAGTCTTTCGTGAGGAAAGGCCTAAAAGTTTTCTTACTTTGTCTATCATAAAAAGGAAAGGGTTGTCCGATCAGAAGCGGAACTGGCCAAATGCACTGCGGCGATGGTCCTGGTCGGGTGTTCATCGTGGTGGTGTTCCACGCTTGCGGTTAGGCGGCGGTGGGGCTGGTACGGGCGCTGGGCGCGGGCGCTTTCCAAAGAGCCGCTGGAAAAAGTTGCGGGGAGCTGGCGTCGCAGCAGGGAGGGCGCGCGCCACGGGAGCTGGGCCTCGCCGTTTCACTTTGCCCTGAGAATCTGCTTCCGGTTCGACATCAGGCGATGCATCTGAGCTTGCCATTTGGGCAGTGGCAGTTTGCGAATCATCGGCATTTTCTTCATCCTCGCCTCCAAGATTCCCGCCTTTGTCATGATAGGTCACATCCTTGATCATTTGGAACGGATTGGCCTTGTGCGCAGGCGAGAGCCAGGCGACCTGCATGTCGAATTTGCCTTCATCCAGTGCGAGCGAGCGCTCCAAGATTCTGTCGGCGATTGGGCCGGCCACGCTGCCGCCGTGCTCGCCGCCTTGCACCATCACAGCAACGACATACTTCGGTTTTTCAAAGGGCGCAAAGCAGGCGAACCATGCGGTGGTATCCTTATGTCCGTGCACAGTGGCCTGCGCGGTGCCGGTTTTCCCCGCTACCACCCATTCTTTCAAACGTGCTCTGCCACCGGTGCCGCCGTCTTCATTAACAACCTTCCAAAGGCCTTTGCGGACCAGCTCGATATGCTCAGGGGAGATTTCCTGCCGTAAATCCGATCGAACGCGCGGCGGTGGCGCTGCTGGATTCCCTTGCTCATCCAACACCGGAGAGCCGTCTTGCTTCAAAACTTTGTCGACCAGACGCGGGTAATAGCATATGCCGCCATTTGCGATCGCCACGTAGGCCATTGCCAATTGCAAGGGCGAAACAAGCGTGTATCCCTGACCGATTGAAACATTGGCGGTTTGAGCTTGTGACCATCTTTCCTGGGGATGGTGAATTTGCATCCACTCAGGTCCCGGCATGTTGCCGGTCTGTTCGCCGGTGAGTTGCAGACCTGATTCCTCGCCAATTCCCAACATCTTGCCAATGTGGTCAATCGACTGAATGCTGGCTGCGTTTCCGTACTGATAGAAAAACGAATCACACGACACCTTGATCGCATCGGCCAATCCTATTGTGCCGTGCGTGTAATGTTTTTCAGCGACCCAGCATTGGAAGAAGTGGTCGCCGTAGCTGACACCGCCGTAGCAGCCGTACTTGGCGCCAGCGAGATTTTTCGTGCCCCGCAGCCCGGCGAGCGCAGTGATGAGCTTGAATGTCGAGCCTGGCGGTAGGCAGCTAATCGCACGGTTGACCAACGGATCGCCTTCATCTTTCTGCAGCGCTGTCCAATCTTTCGCCTTGATGCTCGGTATGAAAGTATTTGGATCGAATGATGGAACAGAAGCCATCGCTAATACGTTGCCATTGTTTGGATCGACAACTACCGCGCCCGCCCGGCTCACTGCGCGAAGCGCTTCTTCTGCAATTGCTTGAATCCTCGCGTCGATCGTCAAATAAATATTCGCTCCTTGTTGCGGGGGATCTTCGCGCAGGACGCCATCAATGGTGCCCTTTGCATTGCGCCGTAAATAACGCACCCCGGGTTTTCCGCGCAGATATTCATCCGTGATTTTTTCAATGTTCGACTTCCCTTCCATGTCTCCCTGGTAAAACGTGAATTTTTTTGCGTCCTCTTTATCCACGTCATCCGGCATGCCGACATAACCCAGAAGATGCGAGGCAAGCGCGCCGTAAACATAAGAACGCACCGGTTTCAGCGCGAGCTCTACGCCCGGTAATCCGACATCATGCTCGGAAAATTTTGCCAAAGTTGGGAAGTCGATGTCTTTAACGTAAGAAAACGGAACTTCGGTATCGTTGCGATAGTGCTTCTGCAACCGGCCCGCATTGTAGTCGCTCGCAAGATCGAGGTCATTGAGGCGTGGAACGATGCCGTTATTGACGATCTTGATGATGTCCGGTTCCTTCAGGTCTTTCGGCATTCCGTTAATGGTCGCTCGATATTCGGTTGTGGGGGGCGAGCCGAAGCGCTCCCGATATCCTTTCACCATTTCTGGCAGATAAAAATCGACCTCATAACTCGCCCGGTTTTGGACGAGAGTCACTCCGTTGCGATCTTTGATCTCGCCGCGCACCGAAGGAATACGCACCGTCGCCTGAGAGCTACCGCGGAGCTGGGAAGTCCATTCCTGGCCATGCGCCACCTGAATCCACCAAAGCTTGAGGCCGAGAGCGCCCATGCCCATCACCATCAAGAGCCCGAGAAGTTGAATCCGCACACGCGAAGTAATACGGCGCCTGCTCATTCAAACCGCCCCCTTTCAGGTTGATAGGAGTAGGCCGTGATCCGTCCTATCCATTGGAGAAACCAGAATACGATCGGGGCCATCGCCATGGCGACAAGACCAGGCCCGCCGATCTGCCACCAAATTTCGCCGGTGAAAACAAAAGAGCCGCGACGAAACGTAATCATCAAATATTGCGCCAGAACTATCAACGATGTGAAAACGCCGCTCAAGACGCAGTGCACGTCCCAGCGCCCGCGAGCAAAGAGTGGTCTCAGGCCATGCATTACTCCTGCCAACACACCGTAAATCAGTATCGATGATCCAGTTGAAATTTCAACTTTCCCCCCGATCACCTGGACAGTAAGGGCATCCAGCAAAATCCCGGCGAACAAGGCAAGCGCCAGCATGAGCGGAAACGGCAGTGCCATTGCGCCATAGAAGACAATCACCGGCACGATATACACGTGCGCGTTGTAGAGCCACGGCAGCGCCGGAATAAAAAACTCCGCAATCTGCGCCATTAGCACAAATAAGAGTAAAACAAAAAAGAAAATCATTTTCGGCCGGTCACTACGAACACGTCTTCCAGATGCGACAAATCGACCGCGGGCGTGAGCTGTGCTTGTCCATCCAGCTCTCGCACATGGAAAGTTTTCACGTTGCCAATCAGCAAACCCGACGGGAACACGCCACCAACTCCCGAAGTATAAACTTTTTGGCCAGGCTTCAGGTCGGCCTGTTTTGACAAAAAATTCAGGTTCAAAAGCGGGGTGAGTCCTGTTGTCACGCGCTCGCCAGACACGATCCCCTGTTCTCGACTACCTTCGACCTTTGCTGCGACCCGGCAGTTTTCATCGGACACCAGCAATACAACCGAGACACTATCGCTCACGGTCGTTATTTTTCCTATTAATCCCTCGTCAGTCGCGACAGGCATGTCGATTTCGATTCCATCTCTCTTACCACGGTTAATCGTAACGGTTCGCCACCAGGTCGAAGAATCACGCGCGACAATCTCCGCGGCGATTAACTTAAAGACCGAGCGCTCACGGTAATTGAGCGCGTGGCGCAAGCGATTCACCTCATTCTCGGCATCGCGCAGACCCTGGTTAGTCGCCCTCAGTTCTCGATTCTCCACCTGTAAGTTGGCATTTTCGCGCTCTAATTGGTCGAGTGACTTCAAGCCTGTACGCACCGATGTAAGCTGTTTTGTTAATCCAGAGCCGCCGGTGAAAAATGGCGCCAGCAGCTGGTAGACACCAGTCTTGAACTTCTGGGTGGTCGTCGGCCCGAAGCTGAGAAAGTATCCCAGAATTGCGCCGAAAATCAGCAGCGCGATGAGGTTCGTGCGGCTCATTACCGTGGCGTGGGCTTCCAGCCCATGTTCAGACATCGGCTGGAAGCCGATGCCACCTTCCTAACGCCACTGGCGATCTGCAGAGGCCACTTGGCGCAAGAATTTAAGTTCATTGAGGCATTTGCCGGTCCCTTCCGCCACTGCGCTCAGCGGATCTTCAGCAACATGGACAGGCAAACCTGTTTCCTCGCTCAAAAGCTTGTCAAAGCCTCGCAGCAACGCGCCGCCGCCTGCCAGCACCAGGCCGCGATCGACGAGATCCGCCGAAAGCTCGGGCGGGCAGCGCTCGAGAGTGATCCGCACGGAATCGACTATTGTCGAGATCGGTTCAAGCAACGCTTCGCGTACTTCCTGGGAGGTGATCATGAGCGTCTTAGGCAGACCGGCGACCAGGTCGCGTCCCTTAACCTCTACGCTCGTCTCCTTTTCGCTCGGATATGCCGAGCCAATTTTAATCTTTATCTCCTCAGCCGTGCGTTCACCGACCATCAGATTGTAGGCGCGCTTCATATACTGCACGATTGCTTCATCCAGCTCATCGCCAGCAACCCGCACGCTGCGGCTAAACACAATCCCCGACAGCGAAATAAGTGCGACCTCGGTCGTGCCTCCTCCGATATCGATGATCATGTTACCGGCTGGATCTTGTACCGGAAGCCCGACTCCGATCGCGGCTGCCATTGGTTCTTCGATCAAATAAACTTCGCGGGCCCCGGCATGGGTCGCCGACTCACGCACGGCGCGCTTTTCGACTTCCGTGATTCCAGATGGCACGGCGATAACGACACGCGGTCTCGCGCGTACCCGGCGATTGTGCACCTTGGTGATGAAGTGCCGCAGCATTGCTTCCGTCACTTCGAAGTCGGCAATGACGCCATCTTTGAGAGGACGCACTGCGACAATGTTTGCCGGGGTGCGGCCGAGCATGCGCTTGGCTTCGTCACCGACAGCCAGAACCCTGTTGGTGCCTGCCTGCACGGCCACGACAGATGGCTCGCGCAAAACGATCCCTTGATCCTTTACGTAAACAAGAGTGTTTGCCGTGCCCAGATCGATCCCGATGTCGCTGGATAACCAGCCGAAAAGTCCATTGAACATGAATTATTTATTAGCAGAAACTATCCAGCCCGAGAAGAAGCGC
>JBKPLM010000305.1:0-6270 GCA_046731655.1 Verrucomicrobiota bacterium
CGTGGGAGCAGGCCCGCCGGAGGAGATTGCCGAGCTGCCGGGCAGCTATACGGGACAATATCTGCGGCCGTCATTGAAGAGCACATGAGCCAGATAAGACGCACAGGATTGATGTGCCTGGTGACCCTGCTGGCGCAAGTCGTCCGCGCAGACATTTCCACCGAAATTGCCGAAGCTAGCGCACCGATTGCAGAAGGGGTGCCGGAAGTAGCACTTGTGCGGTTGCAAGCCCTGCTAAATAACAATCTACCGGAAGCCGATTGGCGCGCGGTCATGGAGAAGCTTGCCGAAGCGCAAATGGCTGCAAAGCAGCCGGAGAACACTCTGACTTTGTTGCAGGATGTCCGAGTGCGCGACCTGTCCTGGGCAAAATTTTGGCGCGCGCAAGCCTTCGCTAGCCTGAATCGATGGGCCGACGCCCTTCCACTGTACGAGCAACTGGCCAAGGATGAAGGGTCGCCATTTCGCAGCGAGGCGACGTTCGGGGCGGCGGAAACACTGCGCGCATTGGGGAAACGCGATGAAGCGCTGAAAAAATTTACGCTTCTCATTCATGACAAGGAATGGGCAACGCGAGCGCAGTTGCGAGCGGCCGAATTGTATATTGAAAAAGGCGATGCTGCCGGCGCGCGTCGTCTTCTTGACGAAACGCAGCCCATATCGGTCGCGGAACGAAGAGAACGCCGGGTGTTGCGAGGACGCCTGGAAGTAATCCAGCGGCGACCTGAAAGAGCGATCGGCATTTTTCAGGGTCTGTTGAAAAGACCAGAAGGAGCAGCTCACTCCACGCTAATAGCTGCGGTCTTCGGTATCGCAGAAGCGCAAGCGCAGCTTAAAACGCCGGAAATCGCAGACGATGTTATCGAGCAGTTTATTGATCGTCATCCTGCGGACCCGGATCTTCCAGTTCTCTTCGCAAGACTCGATGAGCTGTATCGAGCGGAACACAAACCATCGCGAAACGAGCTGGAGAGATGGGTGCGCAGCCCCGAACAGCCCCGACGAACATTTGCGCGATGGTATCTCGCGCGGTTCGAAATTCGTGCGGGGCGCAGGGAGCGAGCTCGACAATTGTTTACCGATCTTCGCCACAGCGGCACTAAATCTCAGGCGATCGCACCGGCTTTGCTCGAGTTTGCACAATTCGAGGTCGAGAATAAGAACTTTGATGAGGCGATTGCGATTTTGGACAACGCGCGCTCGTTTCATCCCACCCCTTCTTTGCTGACTCAAATCGAATTTTTATCCGCCCAAGCGCAATATCTTGCGAGGCGATTCAACAGAGCCTCTGCGGATTTTGAACAAATCGCGCGTTCCGGTTCGCCGTGGGCGAAGGTTGCGCTTTTCAACGCGTCCACCGGCTGGCTCCAACTTGGTGACCATAGACGTTTTCTAGCTGATTACGGTGACTTGGAGAAACTGGGTGGCGACGAAGAGGCGCGTGCTGATTTGCGATTAGAGGAAGGCTTGGTGCAAGCGGCAAAAGGCGACGAAAAAGCGGCCAGATCGCTGCAACAGTTCATTCATGATTTTCCCAAGAATCCTCGCGTGTCGGAAGCCTTGGTCAGTCTGGCGGAACTAGCGTTTCATGCCTCACCACCGCGCCTCGACGAAGCGCGCAGGTATCTAACTCGCGCAGCGGAGTCGCCAACGGCGGTAGCTGCGGAACGCGGCGACTATCTCAACATCTGGATTGAGGAATCAGCCGGCGGTAATGAAGCGAAAGTTATTGAGCTCGCAAAGCGCTTCCTCGAACAACATGGAACCTCGCCGTTCGCTCCCGAAGTTCGAATGAAATTGGCCGAGCTTTATTATCGACGCCAGGATTTTGCGAACGCACAGACGCAGTTTGAACTTATTGCCCAACAGACTCCCGATAATTTGCTCGGTGAAAAAGCCCTCTTCTTCGCGGCGGAGTCGGCGATGTCCAGCATGGGTGAACATTCGTTGGACCGGGCGATTGTCCTGTTTGATCAGGTGGTGCGGCAGAACGGCTCACTTCGATGGGCAGCGCGCAATGAGCAGGCTGTGATCGAGCGCAAGCTTGGCAAACCCAAGGATGCTCTCGCCTTATACGATGAGGTGTTAAAGAGCGATGCCGGTTCCGCCGAAAAACGCGAGGCGCTGTGCGGAAAGGGCGACATTTTCTTTGAGATGGGCGCAACCGATCCAAATAACTATCAGCGGGCGATCGAAATCTATGATCAACTCGCTTCCGATAAGGACGAAGTGATTCACTGGCGCAATCAGGCGCTCTTTAAGAAGGGACTATGTTTGGAGAAAAAGAGCGATCGCGCCAAGGCGCTCGCCACGTTTTACAAAATATTGGAGGAAGATGCGCGCCCAGATCGGCGGCGCGAACTCTTCTGGTATTACAAGGCCGGGTTTAACGCCGCGCGCCTGCTAGAGGAAGATTCGAAGTGGGAATCCGCCGCTGCTATTTATGAGAAACTTGCTGCGGCGGGAGGCGGCCGGAGCGACGAAGCAAAAGCGCGTCTTACCAATCTTCGCCTAGAGCATTTCCTTTGGACGGACTGACGGCAGGGACGTCAGCGCGGCTCAAAATGTCGGTTTTTTGTCCTAAAACAATGGTAAATAAGCTTGCAAGGAATCCAATGCCGCATCACAATTAGGCCGTGAAAACAACAGGCAGACCAAGTCGCTTGGGCGGCTGGTCGGTCCGATGCACAAGCGTCCTGCTCGCGCTCGCGTTTTGCGCATCGGCTTTTGCTGCTGATCCGAGCAAGAACGTCGTGCTCCGGCCACAAGCACAGCAGGTCGCTAAGACCACAAAGAAGATGTGCTACACTGTGTCCGGCAGTTCCCGCATTCCGCAACCTTGCGACCGGCTAGCTGCAATTCCGACCACTCATGGCGCATTGGATATTTTAGGCCACCGTAACGGGCAATAACCTAAACTCCGACGATTTCGCCGGTACTGGCGTGCTGCCGACGCGGCAGCGCGGACCTAGATTTACATTTTTGTGCGCCAAGCCATCAGTCTCCTTGGCTCGGGATGTGTCCAGAACTTCGAAACCGCTACGCCTGGCACGGCGGCGCGATTTGTCCAGCGTAGAGCCCGACAATTACATTAATTCCGCTGTCTCTGAGATTGAGGGCGTGTGCTCGACCTTGCGCGCCGAAGCCAATCACGGCGCATGTTTTTCCGTTCAGCCAGCGGAGATCGGCATCTTTATCGGTGCAAATACGCGCGGCCAAATTTTACTCGCGAATGCGTTTAGAGTTAGCTGCCTGGCTTACGCAAAATGGAATTCGCTGTCGCAAGCACCGATTTATCCTCGTTATCCGTCAGTCCAGCGAGGCAATGACGAATCCGGCGAAACGACTGACGCAAAAACAAATCGGCAGCGAGCTGGTCCGGAGAGGAAGAATTTCCATTTCGTTGTGCAAACTGGAGCTCGTCATCCTGACGGCTGAGTACGCAGGTTGCAGCAAAAAGGTCCATCACCGCGTTCGCGATCCGCTCCTGGACAAGCTGCATATCCAGAATCGGCTCGCGGTAAGTGATCAGTGCGCGATTTACGGCTACATTGAAGCGCCAGATCAGGCGGCCAAGTTGATTGGCGAACCAACGTAATTCGGCGCTGCGCACCGGAATCTCGGGAACCCGCACGGTCGCACCGAGCCTATGCTTGCCGGCTGTCCACGCTTTTGCGAAACCCTGCTCCCGTGTCGGTTTCATCATCGTGTCGTAAATTTCCTTGAATTCCATGCCCGGCCCGCGCATCCCCACCAACGCGATAAACGAAATGAGCACTTCGTTCGCGCCTTCGCCGATCTGGTTAATGCGAGCGTCGCGCATCATTCTTTCCAGCGGGCGATCAACAAAATACGCCGAGCCGCCATAAATCTGAAATACATCATTGATGCACTCCCATAGCCGCTCGGTGGTGAACACTTTGAGCATCGCCGTCTCGAGCATGTAATCCTCAAGGCCGCGATCAATCAGCGATGCAGTGATCGTCGTCATCGCTTCCATCGCATAAGCATCCGCAGCGATGCGCGCGATTTTCTTTTGGACCAGATGAAAATTACCGAGCGTCTTGTTGAATTGTTTGCGAGTGTTTGCGTGTTCGATCGCTAAACGCAAACAAGTCTTGGCCGCGCCAGTGCAACATGCACCGAATGTTGTGCGTCCGAAATCGAGAACTGTCAGCGCTACTTTTAGGCCTTTGCCGTACGGGCCGAGAATATTTTCCTTCGGAACTTTGACGTCGCGCAACGCGAATCGGCCGGTTGCTGTGCCGCGGATTCCCATCTTCGGCATCCGCGCCTCGATGATTTCGAACCCGGGCATGTCCGGTGTAACCAGAAAAGCTGTGATTGAGGTCTTGTCCGATCCAGGCACCGGCGTTCGCGCCATCACGGTCAGCACATCTGCGATTGCCGCGTTGGTGATGTAGCGCTTTTCGCCGTTCAGAATGAAATGCGACCCGTCTTCACTGGGCCGAGCCTGCATCTGCACGTTTGCCGCATCTGATCCGGCTTCCTTTTCGGTCAGCGCAAACGCGCCAAGTTGTTCGCCGGTCGACAATTTTGGAAGCCATCGCTGTTTTTGCTCGTGCGTTCCAAAGAGTAATAACGCGCGAATTCCAATCGAGTGATGCGCATTCACGAAAACGGACGTCGACGCGCAGCGGCGGCCGATCTCTTCCAGAATTTTGCAGTTAGCCATCTGCGAGAATCCACGCCCGCCATATTCTTTCGGCGCGGTCATGCCGAGCACACCAACTCGGCCAAGGCCATCAATCACACTGCGTGGGATGTCCGCTTTCTGATCGATTTCCGCAGCATCAAGATGGTCGTTCAGAAATTGACGAAGCTCGGTGAGACTTTCATCCACTTCGACCTGTTGCGCAGCCGGAATGCGCGGATAAGGCGTCACCCAATCAGCAACGAAATGCCCTTGGAAAAGACCTTTGGCAAAGCCGAGCGCCTGCGGACCTGCAAAAAGCAGTTCTTCGGCTTGCTGGATTTCTTTCTGTCGCTGCGCGTCGAGCTTATTCATTCAGGTTGTCTTTAGAAAGACGGGCGACGCATTGTAGCCATGCGCGCGCGTGTGTCCAATCACGCGACGCACATCGAATTCAGAAATCGACCGGATCCTGATGGTCTACACCGAGATAGCAGCCAGGATTACTAGCGGCGCAATCTGAAAATTTGGACTTTCAGAGTGCTACGGATCGACACGTCACTCTCAGCTGCAGCCCTGACTGGTGCCGCATTCGGTGCAAACACCGCAAGCACCGGCACGGATCACCTTGTCGCTGCCGCAAACCGAACAGGTGATTCCCATGAAGATGCTGCCAAGCGCGACTGTCACACGGTCGGCGTGACCATTGCCGTTCCCGTTCTGTCGGCCAGATTCAGAATCGCCGGGCGGATGATTTGTGATTACGTCAATCACTTCTTTCTCGGCAGTCCGCGCCAAATCCGAGACTGGCCGGTTGACTGCTTTTTTCTCGATCTCCGCGATTTCCTTCAGCGGCAGATCGGGCTGGCCTCGATTGGGCGAAGTGGCTTCCTTGTAGCCTTTGATGAACTGGCAGCCCAGCCAGCGAAATACGTAATCAGTGATGCTGGTAGCGTGCCGGATATCAGGGTTCTTCGTGAAACCACTGGGCTCAAACCGCTGATAAGCAAACTTCTTCACCAGGCTTTCGAGCGGCACGCCGTACTGGAGAGCGATGGAAGTGAGCGTGCCGACTGTATCCATCAATCCGCCGATGGTGCTGCCCTCTTTGGACATGGTGATGAAAAGCTCGCCCGGCTGGCCGTCCGCATAGAGGCCGACGGTGATGTAGCCTTCGTGACCGGCAATCTCGAACTTGTGGGTGAGCGACATGCGGGTGTCGGTCATGCGGTGGCGCACCGGTTGGTCTACCAGGCCGCGCAATGACGCCACTTCCTGTTGCAGTTCGAGAATACGCTTTCGCAGTTCATCTGGCTCGTTGGTTAGGCCAGCATCATCGATGCCGGCTACGGTTGTGCCCATGTCTTTCGTTTTTCGAGTGTTCAGAGGCGCGGATCGCTTCGAACCATCGCGATAAATCGCTACCGATTTCAACCCGAGCCGCCAGCCTTCGACGTAGGTGTTCATAATGTCGTCGACTGTGGCGGCTTCCGGCATGTTGACCGTCTTCGAAATTGCGCCGCTAAGGAACGGCTGCGCTGCAGCCATCATTCGGAGGTGCGCCATGTAATTGAGACTGCGCTCGCCTTTGAACGGCTTGAACGCGCAATCGAATA
>JBKPLM010000306.1:0-12284 GCA_046731655.1 Verrucomicrobiota bacterium
GGATGGCCATCAAATTGGAGATCATGATCACAGCAAGAAGCGAGTAACCAAACCGGGCCCCGCCAGCCAGATCGGTGGCCCAGTTGCCCGGATCCATGTAGCCGACCGCTACGAGAAATCCCGGGCCGGAGAAAGCCGCCAACTTCCGCCAGAATGAAGCCGTCGTAGGAACGGCGATGCTGCGGTGGACTTCCGGGAGTGAAACCTGCCCAGCGCTTCGGCGCCAGGCGCGTTCCACTCCCGCTTCGATGGTCTGATTTGAATGCCTCATTATTTCAAAAAGGTGTAGAATCGGAATGGTTGCCTCGCCTGCTTCGTTTGCGTTCGCATGAATGGGTGCTCGAATGAAAGATAGAAGAACAGCCCCCAATCGGGAGAATCTGAGGTGAGACCGATCGGAGTGGCCGCGCCAATGACGATTTGTAAGTCATTCGGCAGGTTGAACGCGTAGCGCGCACCGGGAGAAATTAACGCGACCACGGTCTGATCCACATTCTTGGCAGCATCCACATCTTGTTCCCAGTTCGCGACCGACTCGAGCATCAGATTGAAATTATCGGTTACCGCGTAAATCGCGCTTCCGCCGAGATTGTAATTCCACAAGTCTCGATCGTTCACATCCGGGAAAACCGACCCACCAGCGTTGAAATTCAGCGTTACGCGGTTACTGACAATTTTGCTGAACGGCAAATTGATTTCGTAGCCGAGTCGATCGTGTCCGAAGTCTTTACTGGAATCGCCGGCCGGCGTGACGAGAGAAAAGCGCGGCGCGAATGCGGGCGTGCGTTCGCCTTCCATTAGAGCTTGCAGTCGGTAATTGAGACGAATGTCTTCCAAACCGGTCTCATTTTCGGTGAACGTGTACGGAATTGAGTAGGAGAATTGGTGCATCTGACTGAAGACTGGCCATTCCTGCGTAAAATTAACCGAAATCTCTTTGCTACCGGCCGTGAAGAACACCGGCACATTGATGATGTGCTGAACGACGCCAGGCTCCTGGTTATAAGCCTCCTCCACAAAGAAAGAATTGTCTTGGATTCCCTTCGCCAGCGGCTCCGCCGAGAGTAGGGTCACCAGCGACGAGTGACAAGTGACGAGCAGAAAAATCACGGGATGAAACGCCTTGGACCTTGCATTACGCGCATCACATTTCACAAGTTTCATTGCGGAGATTGAGGTAATCAGGTTAGCGACGATCGGTAGCGGCAGGAGCGCATGTTTTTGCCACGAGAATTAGGCTTGCCTAACTTACTTACACCGTCAAATGATTTTGTTTATTGACTTAGTTTTCTTTCCTTTCTACGTTTTGGCTCGATGCCAAGAAAGACTTCCTACTCCGCCCTCGGCAGTTCCACCGCGGTTGAGGATTACCTGGAACGGATCCTCGAACTGATCAACTCCAAGGGGTACGCCCGCGTGGTTGACATCGCGGCCGCCTTAAAAATTTCCCAGGCGAGCGTAACCAACATGGTTCAGAGACTGGACGCCGAGGGTCTGCTGAAATACGAAAAGTATCGCGGACTTATTTTGACAGCGACCGGTAAGAGCCTGGCACATAAAATTGCCCAACGACACAAGCTTCTGACTGATTTTCTGGGACTGCTTGGTCTCGACGACCGCGTTATTTATCACGATGTAGAGGGAATGGAGCACCATATTAGTGCTCCTACTCTGCGCGCAATTGAAGCTCTTACCGCTCAACTGAAGCGCCGACCGGCGTTGCTGGCGGAATTGCAAGCTGCAATTGTTTAGCCGCCCGTGAAAAAGAAAAAGATCTCATCGCGCCGGGCTGCAATTCCCGTTCGGGCGCTCGATTTCGTAATGTATAACACGAAAAACATTCGCCGGGCCCGTGCCTTTTATCAGAAGCTTTTTGGTCTCAAGCGCGGGCACGAGTGGAACGATTTCTGGAGCGAGTTCGCGACCGAACCGTTGACTCTCTGTCTTAACGGCACGGGACATAAACGCCATCCCGAATGGGACTGGAGTGGGCCGGCATGTGTCGCGCTAGCGGTGGATGACGTTCGTGTCGCGATAGATATTTGCCGGCGACACCGCGTCAAAATCCTCATCGAGCCAGTCGAAACGCGTGTATGCTGGATGGCATGGATTGCAGATCCGGAGGGCAACCGGATTTGCCTGCACTCGCGCAAGGACGGTACGGCGGGATAAGAGTCTACGCCTTGCCAGATGCGGGCACTACCGCCCCGGTGGTGCTGCTCAATTTTTTAAAATGAAGTTGATTTACACGGCGACCGTCGCTTTGAGAAACCGTAACGAGATAATTATCGATCTTAACCTGCTCGCCCTGCTTTGGCAGGTGACCAAGCAAATGCGTGACGTAACCGCCGACAGTGCTCACGTCCGCGCTCTCCAATTCTAGCTTCGCGAGCTCATTCAATTCATAAAGACCCAGCGCACCGTCTACAGTGAATTCGTTCGCGCTGATCTTGCGAAACTCTTCCTTTTCAAAATCGAACTCGTCCTGGATATCACCGACCAGCTCCTCAAGCACATTCTCCAGAGTCACCATGCCAACCGTTCCCCCAAACTCGTCCACCACCAGGGCCAGATGCGCATGCTTGCTCAGAAATAATTTGAGCAATTTCTCCAATGGCATCATCTCCGGGACAGGAATCAAATCGCGTTTGATTTTCAACAGGTCCGGATGCTCCACGCGCATCAGTGTGAGAAGTTCCTTGATATGGATCAGGCCAATCGTGTTATCGAGGTTTTCGCGACATAATGGAAACCGAGTGTGCTGGGACTCGATTGCCTTTTTCGCGTTCGCGTCGAAACCGTCTTCCAGATTGAAGTAAACGATTTCTCCGCGTGGCGTCATGATGTCGCGCACCACGCGGTCACGCAGATCGAGCACATTAAAGACAAGCTCGCGGCCAAGAGGCGTGACCTCGGCGGATTTTTCGCTTTCCTGAACGATCAAACGCAGTTCTTCCTCGCTGTGGGCCAGTTCTCCCGCAGCAATCGGTTCCACACGAATGAGGCGAAGAAGCACCCAGTTGCTCGCCGCGTTCAGGAACCAGATCGCGGGTTTAAAGATCGCGTAGAACCATCGCAGCGGCGTGCTCACAAACAGGGCAGCAGGCAACGCCTTGCGGATAGCGAGAATCTTTGGGGCTTGTTCCCCCAGCACGATGTGCAAAAACGTGATGGCCGAAAATGCCAGCGCAAAGGAAATCGATTTGATTACCGGCACGGATTCGATTCCTGCAAGAGCGAAAAACGGTTGGAGCATCCGGGCGAGGAATGGTTCCCCCAGCCAACCAAGCCCCAGACTGGCTGCAGTAATCCCAACCTGGCAGGCAGAGAGATAGGCGTTCAGATTGTCTCTAATCTGTTTGACGAAGCCCGCTCGCCGCACGCCTGCGTCAGTCAGCGTCCTGAGCTGACTGTCCCGGATTTTCACCAGCGCAAATTCGGCAACGACAAAAAATCCATTCAGCAATACCAACGCGGCAACCGTCGCCAGTTTGGCGATCAAAAGTATCAATGGGTCCCAATGCTGCGCCACGACCTCAGCAATGGGCGCTAAAAGGAATAATGAGGGGAAGTTCATCCAGTAATTCGTGTAGCAACCGGTTTGTTACCGGCCGGGGTACACGCCGCACAGCGACGCGCCTACGCTAGACAATTTACCAGCTCGACTTGGTAACGCCAGGAATCAAGCCTTGCGAAGCCAGCTCACGGAAAGTCAAACGCGATATCTTGAACCGGCGAATAAAAGCGCGCCGGCGTCCGGTAACCTCGCACCGGTTCACGACCCGCGTGGGACTGGCGTCACGCGGCAATTGAGAAAGGCCGGCATAGTCCTTTTTCGCTTTCAACTCCGCGCGTAACGTGGCGTACTTCTTCACCGTCGCGCGTTTGCGGTCATTGCGATTGATCCAGGAAGTCTTGGCCATAAAAGAGTGCTGACTATAATGCCAGACCCATCATTTGCAACCGCCCCAGTTCCTGGGTCGATTATCCTAAGGCGCTTGTTCGTCGTCGTTGCTTGACCAGCGCGCTAGTCGACCGGCGGCCACCGGATGGAGCGGAACCCCGCTTTTGCTTGAGTGACTGCGTCCGGTTCAGGCTGTCCTGCAACACCTTAACCAGATCGACAACATTAGTTGGGGCCGGAGGAGCAGGCGCTTTCGCCGCGATCTCTCTGTTTTGCGCTTTCTGCTCGATGATCTCCATTAATGCCGTCCTATATTCATCCCGGTATTTTTCCGGTTCCCAAGAAACAGCCATGCTCTCGATGAGCGCCTGCGCCATCTTCAATTCCTTATCGCTCACGGCTGTGGCCGAACCGTTCTTCAAAACCTCGGTGCTCAGTATTTCGCTGGCGAAGTGCATCAGCTCCAAAATCAAAAATAAGCCATCCGGTTTCACAGCAGCCAGATGCTCGCGGTTACTGATCACGACCTTGGCAATGCCAATCTTACCGGTGCCGCTGAGCGCCTTATGCAAAACCGCGTAAGCCTTTTCCCCACCTTTTTGCGGCTCGAGGAAATATGGCTTGTAGAAAAACTTCGGATCGACCTGCTCCAAATCCACGAAGTCGGTAATATCGATGGAATGCGTGGATTCGATTCGGACCTTCTCGAAGTCCTCGTCCTTCAGCACAACATAACGGCCCCGCTCGTACTCGAAGCCTTTCACGATTTGGTCGGCTGGAACTTCCTTTGAATCCGCTTCCGCCACTTTTTTGTATCTGATAGGGCTAAGATCAGTGGACCGAAGCTGCCTAAAACTAATCTTCTCCTCGCGCGTGGCTGGATAAACCGCCACCGGAATATAAACCAGACCGAAGCTGATACTGCCTTTCCAGGTAGGACGCATGGGGTAGGAAATCCTTTTTCCACAGTAGCTTGAGCATGTCAACCTTCGAGACCTCAATGCCAGCCTAACGGAATTTGCCTTGAAAGTTCGGGAAACGGCTTGATGTTGAAGCCTAGCGCATGAGCCTTATCGCCAGTTTCATGAATTTGGCAGGGCCGGACCTGATCGTCATCCTGTTGATTGTCCTCGTCCTGTTCGGGGCGAAGAAGTTACCGGAACTTGCCCGTGGAATGGGCCAGGCGGTGAAGGAGTTCCAAAAAGCAAAGGACGAATTCAGCGACGAACTGCATAAGGCTGGAAAGTCTGAAACAGAAACCGCCAAGTCTGAAGTGAAACCGGCGCAATCGACTGTGCCGCGGGGCGAAAGCCAAGCTGCAGTCAATGTGACGCCACCACAGCCAAACGAAGCCGTCACACCGGGCGAGAAGGCGGATCAGGTCTGAGTTGGTAGGTCGTCGCAGCGCAGTTTCTCCTATCGGATTCAGCGATCGCGCCGCTACAAGTTGACCAAACGCGCGATTTACTGCAAAATCGCGGCTCGTTTATGTCCGACACCGATCTGCGCGCTCGTATCAAAGAGATGCTTGTGAAAAATTTGATGTTGCAAGTTACCCCCGAACAGATCGGAGACGATCTTCCGCTCTTCGGAGCCAACGGTCTCGGTTTGGATTCCATCGATGCGCTTGAGCTGGTCGTGAGCATGGAGAAAACATTTGGAGTCGGTGTGCCAAGTTCGGAAGTAGCCGGCAAAGCGCTTCAAACTGTAAATACAATCCACGATTACATTCTCGAAAAACGCAGCGCGGCCGCTTAAAGGGCGGTGACGGCAGTCGTTGCCGAATCCACGTGAATATTCTCTACGTAGAGAGCAGCCGCAGCTGGGGCGGCCAGGAGTATCGCACCTGCCTCGAAATAAATTGGCTGAACGCTCATGGGCACCAGGCGTGGCTCATCTGCAACCCAAACAGTCAGGTTCATTCAAAAGCCTTGGAACTCGGCACACAGCTGGTAACGATGGCGCTCGGTAGTCGTGTTGACCTGCCTTGCTCGTGGCGACTTTGGCGATTTTGCCGGCGAAACCGGGTCGATTTGCTCAAAACCTATAGTTCGAAAGATCACTGGCTTTGCCTCCCGCTCTATTTTTCCGGAATTCCATTGAGCCGTGCGCGCTGCATTACCGATCCAATCGGAACCAAAGGGCGCGCGTTTGTCTTCAAGCATGGCTGTTCGAACATTGTGGCGGATGCGTCGGTGATTAAACGCGAACTCGTTCAGGAACACGGGGTTGATCCTGTGAAAATTGAAGTCATTGGTTCAGCAGTTGATTTGGAAAAATTCAGACCGCCGCGTGATCGGATGAAATTCCGTCGTGAGATCGCTGTCGGCGCAGACGTTCCGCTCATTGGAAACGTCGGAATGATCCGTCCGGATAAAGGTCAGCTCATTCTCGTTGAAGCTGCTCCCCTGGTTTTAGCAGAGCGACCGGAAGCACGCTTCGTCATTGTGGGACAAGGCACTGGCATCCTAAAACGCGGGATCAACGTAAGAAACGCCATCGATCGCGCCGGCCTGGCTGATCAAGTGATTATGGCAGGATATCGCTGGGACACGCCCGATGTTTACGCGGCGTGCGACATGATAGTGATTGCTTCGCTGCGCACCGAAGCCTCTCCGATCGTGTTACGCGAAGCGTTTGCCAGCGGACGCCCCGTCATCGCGACAAACGTTGGTGATATTCCGGAAATCATTGAGCACCGGCAAAACGGCCTACTCATCGAGCCGGACGACAGCAAGGCACTCGCGAACGCGATTCTCGAACTTATTTGCGACCCGAACCTGGCTGCGCACTGCGCGGCGAATGGTCTGCGCTACGCAAAAGAGCACTTTTCATTCGATGAAATGATGAAAGCAAAGCTTCGCGCCGACATCGCACTCGTAGGAAACGGCATGGATCGCGGAACTTCTGCCGAAACGATGTCGTCGCAGGATGTCGCTCCTCGATCGGAGGCTCTCACGCAGTTGAAGAGGAATTGATCGCATCGATTAACTGACGGAAGCGGCCGAATCTGGTGCGAAAAGGTGTAAAGATCAGTCGAGGCAAATCCAAAATTTCCGGCTCATTTTTTTCCTGAGGCAGCGCTGCGCCCTGGACAATTTCGCCTTTGCGCACGATGTCGGCGAATTGCTTGTTAAGATCGACAATCGCGTCTTTCGACAAGCGATCGTTCATCCGAATTACGAATCGTTGTCCTACCCAGCGTGCTGAACGATAGATTTTGTAGAAATGTAAAATCTCTCTGACCGCTTCCCCAACGTTGTGTGTGATTTTGAAAAAGGAGAAATCTTCCTCTGAGATCAAGCCTGACTTAAGAAGGCGATCAGTAATAAACTTCATCCAGACCTCCCAATAATTTCCACGTGGCCGATCCAACATTACGAGCGGAATAATACGGGCTTTCCCGGTTTGCATGAGGGTGAGCACTTCAAATGTTTCGTCGAGCGTTCCAAAACCGCCGGGAAACAACGCAAACGCGTGCGCTTCTTTCACAAAATTCAGTTTACGGGTGAAGAAATAATTGAGAGTAATCAGCTTGGGATCGCCTTCGATGATTTCGTTGGCTCGCTGCTCGGATGGAAGACGAATGTTAAGCCCGAAACTATGGGCGCGGCCTGCGCCCCGCTGCGCTGCTCCCATGATCCCGTCACCGCCACCGGTAACCACCATAAAATCGTGCTTCACCATTTCCCGCGCGAAATCCTTCGCCACTTCGTACTCGGGTGAATCGGTTGGAGTGCGAGCCGACCCAAAAACGGCCACTTTGAGCAAGCGCTGAAATGGCGCGAAGACCTTCGCCGCGTTACGCATTTCCTTTACAGAGCGATTAATCAGCTTGAGATCCGCGACGCTCATGTGATCGCGGGCTATTTTTAGCGCGGTAACGATCATTTCCTCGATCAGTTCGGGAGATTCGCTTGCATCCCAATCGCGAACCAATTGTCGGACGCGCCTGTCGAACGGCGGATCAATGCTCCATTGTCGCCGTGTTGGCTGATCGTGAATTGCGCCCCCAGTGAAATCCTCTTCCATCGTTAATACTGTAGCGGCGGCCGTGTCGGCTGCACCTTTTGAGAATGCAGGCGGCACGCCTGCCACTACAAAGAAATCAGGTCCTTTAAGATTTCCCGCATGTGCCGGATGGGCAGCGAATAATGCCCTGCGTTATCAATGAAGCGCGCTTTGCAGTCGGGAAACCGTTTCGCGACTTCTTCCGCCAGGTGAATTGAGAAAGCCCGGTCTTGCTTTCCATGCCAAAGCCGCACCGGAACACGTACGTCTTCCAGCGAAAATCCCCATGGCTGCGCATAAATCTGCGCGTCCGCCATGACCCCTTCAGCCGACCCACGCCAGGCACGCCGCTGGCTTTCAAAAATGGCTTCGAACGCTGCTGCGTCGCGCAGGCTTTCTGCATCACACGGTCGCAGCATCAATATTTTCAAGAGCAATGGCCGAAGGCGGACGGGCGGCCGCAATGCCAGAATCGGCCGCGCCATACAAAATAATCTTCGCAAGAGTTGCGGCCGCGATCGATAAAGCGCCATCATCCAGCGGTAAAGTGGCAGCAATCCGCTGGCGTCCTCAAGCTCTGCCATGGGAATCGCGCCGCATACGATTGCAATTGCCCGCACCCGGTTCGGTATGCTTGCGGCAGCTGCGTACGCGTAGGGCGCACCGCCAGAAATCGCAAGCAGTCGAAATTCGCCAATACCGAGGTGATCAAGAACTCGCTCTATGATGCGTGGCCAATCGGCCAATTTTCGTTCGGGCTGCAAACTCGATCCGCTAATGCCCGGTCGATCGGGTGAAATGATACGGATGCCAAGCTCACGTGCTGGCTCGTCTGTGAGTCGCGCCATGGTACAAGAGCTCGGCCAGCCATGGCAAAATATCACCGGCGTTCCATTTGCATCGCCGTATTCTTGAAACGCCAGGACAGCACCGCCTTGGAGTTGAACGAAATTTTCCATCTTCATCTTAAAGCAGCGGCAGGTCTTTTTTTAGGGCGGGTATTGCAAGCTTCTAATCTGTAAGGCAGACTGTAGTGCGAACAAGGCGCCGTGGCCTGTCGCATCATTGGTCATGAATGATTACTCACAACCTCCCGCGGGAAAAATCTCGGTGCACGGCAATGGCCTGGGCGCGCCGTCGCCTGAGGAGGTCGAAAGACGCGCCAGGGAAATTGCGATGATCGATGAGCGCAACCCCGACGAATTTACCGAAGCAGACTGGAGACAGGCCCGCCACGAATTGATGGGCGCGGAAAATAACACGCCTCCGGAAGAGACTCCGGATAATGCCGAGCTTACCGAAGAGTGGAGTGTGGTCGCCAGCTCCAAGGGCCACCGCATGCCACGTCCCGGTACCGAGGAAGAGGAAACGGTCGGCGAGCATTGCGTGATCGACGGTCTCGAGGAAGCGACTCACGACCAGATGCTCGAAGCGCGCCGAGAAGAACTCGAACAAGAGGGAGAAAATCTTTGAGTCCCGTTTCAGCCGAAGCCGCCACCGAGACGGTCGCGGCCAAGAGACCACATTTTCATCCGGGGTCGGGGCGCGCTGAGCGCTTGCTTACGCGCTTTCATCAAATCAGAGACTTCACCAGCGGTCTGTGTGCAGGTCTCGAGCCAGAGGATTATGTCGTCCAGTCGATGCCCGACGTAAGTCCGACAAAGTGGCACCTCGCGCATACGACGTGGTTTTTCGAAACGTTTATCCTTAAAAAGTTCAGTCCTGGTTATCGCTCTGACATTCCGCAGTATGCTTATCTTTTTAATTCGTACTATAACGCCGCCGGCGACATGCACCGGCGCGACCTGCGCGGATTGATCTCGCGTCCGACAGTGAGGGAAGCGCAGCGTTATCGCGCATCGATCGATTCGCATGTCGACAATCTGCTGTCCGGCGCGAACGAAAAGTTGCTCGAAGAAATCGAACCGATCCTCATTCTCGGATTTCATCATGAGCAACAGCATCAGGAATTGCTCGTCACCGATATCAAGCACGTGTTCGCGCAGAATCCGCTTTATCCTGTTTTTCGTGACGGTAGAACGCGTCACACCGTGCGCGCCGACGAACGGACGGCAACGGCGTGCCGTCCCTACCAATTCGTCGATTTCAACGAAGCAACCGTTGAAATTGGGCATGACGGCCACGGATTTTCCTATGACAACGAAGGACCGCGGCATCGAGCGTTGGTTCCAGCATTTTCCCTCGCTTCCCGGCCGGTCACAAACGGCGAATACATGGCATTCATCAAAGACAATGGTTACACGCGTCCGGAATTCTGGTTGTCACTCGGATGGATGACTGTGAACGAACAACGCTGGCAGGCGCCGCTTTACTGGATAAAACACGACGGCGCCTGGTGGAACTTTACGCTTTCAGGGTTTCGCCCGATCGATGAATCCGAGCCGGTAACGCACGTGAGTTATTTCGAAGCTGACGCTTACGCGAACTGGGCTGGAACGCGCCTGCCAACAGAGTTCGAATGGGAGCGCGCTGCGTTGGATTGCCCGATCGAAGGAAATTTTGTCGAGGACGAAATATTTCACCCACGCGCATTGTCCACCTCAGCAAATGACGGGCATCTTCGCCAAATATTTGGCGACGTTTGGGAATGGACGCGCAGCGCCTACTCGCCTTACCCGGGCTATCGCGCCGCGCCGGGCGCACTTGGCGAATACAACGGCAAGTTCATGTGCAACCAATACGTTTTGCGTGGCGGTTCCTGCGCCACGTCACGCAGCCATATTCGCCGGACTTATCGCAATTTCTTCCAGCCGGAAAAACGCTGGCAGTTTACAGGCATCAGACTCGCACGCGATCCACGGTGAGCTGGTAGGACGCGACCGCCGAATACGCGCCGAACGATAATCCATAATGACCGCCCACTCGCTAACGGCCGTACAACCTGCCTCTTCGGTTCCGCCGACAACTTCTGATTTGCTATCAGATGTGATCGCCGGCCTTTCCTCCGATCCACGCACGCTGCCTTGCAAGTATTTCTATGATGAGCGCGGCGCGGCGTTGTTCCAAAAAATTTGCGAACTGCCGGAGTACTACATTACCCGCACCGAGATCGATATCCTGGATCGACATCGCGCTGAGATCGCCTCGCAACTCGGACCAAACATAGAGCTCATCGGACTTGGCACTGGCGCGGGCACCAAGACGCGGATTCTCATCGAAGCGCTCCAAAAGCCGGCCGCTTATGTCCCAATCGACATCTCTGAGAAGCAATTGCGCAAATCGAGTATGCTTTTTCGGAAAATTTTTCCCAATCTGGAAATCCTCCCCGTCTGCGCCGATTACCTGCTGCCTGTCGCATTGCCTTCACCACGTCACAAGGTTGCGCGTAAGGTCGTTTATTTTCCCGGATCGACTATCGGCAATTTCGAGCCTAATGAAGCGCTAGAATTTTTGCGACGCGTTGCCAATGTTTCGGGTCGAGGCGGCGGGCTGCTGGTCGGCGCCGATTTGCAGAAGGATCAAAATGTGATCGAAGCCGCGTACAACGACAGCGCCGGCATCACGGCAGAATTCAATTTGAACCTCCTCGCGCACATCAATCGAGAGATTGGTGCAAATTTCGATCTAAGCCGTTGGCAACACCGTGCCATTTACAACCCCGAAGTTGGCCGCATCGAGATGTATTTGATCAGCGCCACCGATCAGGACGTTCGCATACAAGGTCGAGAGTTTCATTTCCGCGCCGGTGAAAGAATCCTGACCGAGCATTCCTACAAGCATACACCAGAGGGTTTCATTGCCGTGGCTCGTAAGGCTGGATTTGATTTCGTCAAACTGTGGACTGACGAGGCTCGACTGTTCGGCGTATTCTACTTTGCAACCGCTACGTAACGCAGACACTCCCGTCTGCCCAGTTGCCTATTTGCGGACCAAGAACTCGCAGGCAGGACTGCCTGCATCACGGCCCCCATGAGCGCCCTCGTTAAACTTGTCGATGTGAGCAAGCGTTACGCGGACGCAACCGCGTTGCATGCGACAAGTCTCTCCGTCGAACGCGGCAAGACCACCGTTCTCATTGGGCCAAGCGGTTGCGGCAAATCAACCTTGCTCCGACTGATCATTGGCTTGATTGAGGCCGACTCTGGTTCGATCGAGTTTAACGGTGAACCGATTACATCCGATACGATCGGCAAGCTTCGCTGGCGAATTGGATACGTAATCCAGGAAGGCGGTTTGTTCCCGCATCTGACTGCACGCGCCAATGTTCTCCTGATGGCACGCCACATTGGCAAATCGGAGGATGAAATGCAGAACAGACTCGTCGAATTGTGCGAGCTGACAAGATTTCCCCAAAATCTACTCTCGCGGTTTCCTGTCGAACTTTCCGGAGGTCAGCGGCAGCGAGTCG
>JBKPLM010000307.1:0-4728 GCA_046731655.1 Verrucomicrobiota bacterium
TATCACGAGCATGAGCACGAGTAAGAGCACGAGTGGCAGCGGAGAAGTCTATCTCGTTGGTGCCGGGCCGGGCGATCTCGGCCTGGTAACATTACGTGCCAAGGAGTGCATCGAGAATGCGGACGTGATCATTTATGATCACCTTGCAAATCCCGAGACGCTCGGCTGGGCGCGGGACGGCGCTGAAATTGTTTATGTCGGCAAAACGCCTGGCGAATCGCGGAGCAACCAGAATGAAATTAACGCGCTACTGATCGAGAAGGCGCGCGAAGGCAAGCAGGTCGTTCGGTTGAAGGGCGGGGATCCCTTCGTGTTTGGTCGAGGCGCTGAAGAAGCGCAGGCGATCGCCGACGCAGGTATTCAATTCGAAATTGTGCCTGGAATCACTTCGTCCATCGCCGGGCCAGCCTATGCAGGTATTCCCGTGACGCATCGAGAACACAATTCCCATGTGACATTCTTTACGGGACACGAAGATCCGGCGAAGACCGAAAGTACAATCGATTACGCGGCGCTGGCGAGACTTGGCGGCACCCAGGTGATGCTGATGGGCGTGGACCGCCTCGGATCGATTACGAGCGAAATGATGAAGCACGGTGTGCGCGCCGATTTGCCGGTAGCGCTTGTTCGCTGGGCGACGACTGGGCAACAAGAAACGCTCACCGGCACACTTGGCAATATTGCTCAAAAGGCAGTTGCGAATGGTTTCGCGGCACCTGCGGTCGCAGTATTTGGAGAAGTTGTCTCGTTGAGAGACAAGCTTAAGTGGTACGAAAAACGACCGCTCCTTGGGAAAAGAATTGTCGTTACGCGAACAAGAAAACAAGCCAGCGTGTTAAGCAGCAAACTGCGCGCTCTGGGTGCTCATGTTATCGAACTGCCCACAATCCGAATCGAGCCACCGAGTGATTTGCGAGAATTCGCAGAGCTTGTGCAGGACGCGCACATTTACGACTGGATCGTGTTCACCAGCGCAAATGGTGTCGAAGCGTTTTTCGATATTTTTTTCAAACTATACGATGATGCGCGCGAAATCGGCGGCGCCCGGATAGCCGTCATCGGTCCGGCTACGGCCCAACGGGTGAAAGACTTTCATCTGCACGTTGATCTTCAGCCGAAGGAATCTGTGGCTGAAGATCTCCTGCGAGAGTTCAAGAAGCAGGGAAGCATCGAAAATTTGAAGTTTCTCCTGGTGCGCGCGGAAAAAGCGCGGGACGTGCTTCCGAAAGGGCTCTCGGCCTTGGGAGCGATCGTGGACGAAGCATCTGCATATCGGACCGTGCCCGAGACGCGCGACACGAGCGGGGCACGGCAACAACTGGCAAAGGACGGTGCCGATTTAATCACCTTCACCAGTTCTTCAACCGTGGAAAATTTTCTCGCACTTGGCTTACCCTGGCCCAAACGAATCCAAATTGCCAGCATAGGTCCAATCACGTCGAAGACCGCGCGCGACAACGGTTTGAAGATCGCAGTCGAAGCGAAGCGGCACGACATCGATGGTTTGGTAGAAGCAATCGGCAACTTCTTTGCCAGGAAGGCTGCTGCGAAAAGTTAATGGACGAAGAGTTAAAAGGTTAAATTGGGCATCAGAACGCTTTGCCCGGACAACCTTTTACCTTCGTAACATTTTAACTTTTAACTCTTGCTTACGACGGATTGAATCGAAACTTGGTTCGGCCGCGCTTGGCGTTGGCTTTCGCTTTGCGGCGATGCTTCTGCGAAGGGGTCTCGAAGGCGCGCAAACGGCGGACCTCCTCGAGAATGCCCTCGGCATCCAGCTTATTCTTCAGCCGCTTTAACGCGCGATCGACGGGCTCACCTTTGCGAACGATCACTTCTGGCATCAATAATCACTCCTGACTTTAGCGATAGACTCCTTATCGGCGAGCGGGAGCCTACTCGGGCCGGGCGGCCCCGTCAAATCTGCTCGGAAAAGCGCCTCCGGGAGCGCTCCAGGCGCCCAGATCCAGCCAGTGGGATGGGCTTGGACTCAAAAGCGGCTCAGCGCTGGGCAAGAGGATTGGCCGCAGTCGCTTTTTCGGTGATCTCGCGCCGCAGGGCTGTAGCGCCGCCGCCGCGGGCCCGCGTCCACCAAAGCACAATAGGCGAGGCAATAAAGATGGAGGAGTAAGTACCGACAATCACGCCAATGATGATTGCCAGCGAGAAATCCCGCAGCACCGCGCCGCCAAAGAAAAACAGGCAAAGAATCGGGATAAGCGTCACCGTGCTTGTAAGAATAGTTCGGCTCAGCGTCTGGTTGATGCTTGAGTTCATGATTTCCTCGATCGTCCCCCGTCTTCCGCTGGCGAGACCTTCTCTGATTCGATCGTAAACGACAATGGTATCATTGATGGAATAGCCGGCGATGGTCAGCACAGCGCCAATCATTGTGAGAGTAAGTTCGCGCCCGAAAAGCGAGAACATGCCGACGGTCATGAGCACGTCGTGTAACAGGGCGACAATGGCCCCCACTGCAAAAGCAAGCTCGAAGCGAAAGGTCACGAAAATCAAGATGCCGAGGATGCCCAGGCCGAGCGCTATTAACGAATTTTTTGCCAGTTCACCACCGACGAGAGCACCTACGCGTTCCGAACCTTCCACCCTAAAGCCAGAGCTTGGTAGCGTCTGCATCACCTGCTTTTCAACCTTGTCGCTGGTGTTCAATGGCGTGCGGATAGTGATGTAACTCCTACCGACTTGCGTGGATTCCTGAATGGAAGCGTCAGCAAGCCCAATTGGCTTGAGCGCATCGCGCACCTTCCCGATATCGATCTTGGCGGGTGCACTCAACGTAATGAGGTCGCCGCCGCGAAAATCGACGCCAAAGTTACGTTCGCCGCGTTTGTAAAAGGCGAATGCGCCAGCCAGGAGCAGCGCGAGCGAGCACATGCACGCGATGAAACCTTTGCCGAGAAAATTGATATTCCGCGCTGAAATCAAGTGCAGCATCGAGATGCGTTTCAGTCGCCCCGTATCGACAAACCAGCCGAGGCAGTTCCGCCCCACGATCAGGGCCGTGAACAAAGATGCCAAAATGCCGAGCGTAAGTGCAATGGCAAAGCCTCTTACCGGGCCGCTTGCCTTCCAAAACAGGATCGCCGCGGTGATCAGCGTCGTGACGTTGGCATCGAAAATGGAGCTGAAAGCTTTGTCGTAAGCCGTGCTTAGCGCGACCTTGAGCGATTTCCCGAGGGCCATTTCTTCCCGTAATCGTTCGTAAATCAGGACGTTCGCGTCTACGGAAAGGCCAATCGTCAGGATAATACCGGCGATGCCGGGCAGCGTGAGCACGAAATGGAACATCGTCAGCGCGCCGACGAGCAAAATGAGGTTAATGATCAAGGCGAGATTTGCGATGAGACCGGGTATTTTGTAGTAGACGGCCACGCAAACGAGCGTGATAGCCAGTCCGACCAAGCCGGCGAGTATGCTCGCGCGAATCGAGTCCAGTCCAAGAGTAGGTGAAACGCTGCGCTCTTCCTCGATGCTCACCGGCGTTTGCAACGGATTCTCAAGCACGCTTGCCAAGCCGCGCGCTTCTTCCTCCGTGAATCTTCCCGTGATTTGTGCGTCGCCGCCATAAATGGCGTCTTGAATCACCGGCGCAGATTGGATGGCTCCATCCAGCACGATCGCAAAACGATGGTGGACGTGCGCGGCCGTTATGTCGCCGAACTTTTTTGCTCCCTCGCTGTCGAACCGCAGATGAACGACCCAACCGTCTCGTTCATAAGAAGCGCCTGCACTCGAAACGCGTTCGCCGGATAAGTCGGCTTTCTTTTTGACCAGCAACCGTTCTTCCCTGGATTTTTCTTTGGCGCCCGCAACGGCCTCACCGAACTCATTAGTCATCGGCGCCCCCTCCGCACTGATCTTGTAAGTCTCGATCCGGTAATCTGGCGGAATGACCTGTTTTCCCTCGTCGATCTCGCGCAATCGTTCGCCGTTGTCTGGATAAACCAAACGGAACTCGAGCTTCGCCACTCGCGAGAGTTGATCGCGCGCTTCCTGAATCTTCGCGGTGTCGAGTCCCGGGATCTGGACTAAAATGCGATCATTCGCGACGGGGCTAATGATCGGTTCGCTTACTCCAAAGACGTCAATACGCTTGCGAATTACCTCCACTGCCTGGTCAAGCATGCCCTTGGTGATTTCTTTGTCGCCACCTTTCAGCCGAATCAGGAAGGATGTGCCGCCTTGGATGTCGAGGCCGAGCGCGATCTTTTTCTGCGGCGGCCAGATAGTCACAACGCTGGAGACAACAAGCAACAGCATGAGCGTCATGGCCAGCAGGCGTTTCCGCGGCCCTTGATCGGTGGCGAAATACCACCCGAAGAGAACGAGCACGGCGAGTCCGAGAAGAAATGTAAGCGCAGGGGTCATTGGATTGCGGATTGTAGATTACGGATTGCCGATTGTCTCATCGCTCTAAACCTTTAACGATTTAACCTTTATTGACTATCGACTATCAGCCATCAACTATCAGCTCTCTTTCAGCACCGTCGTGATGGCCGATTTTTCCATCTCGATCTTCACGTTGTCGGCTACTTTCACCAGCACGGTGTTCTCCTTCACATTGGAGATTAAGCCGTGAATACCACCGTTGGTTACGACCCGGTCCCCGGTTTTCAAACTCGCTATTAAATTCTGTTGCTGTTGCTGCCGCTTTTTCTGCGGTCGGATCATCACAAAGTACATGATGATGAAAATGAAAATTAGCGG
>JBKPLM010000308.1:0-11508 GCA_046731655.1 Verrucomicrobiota bacterium
GAGGCACGTCGAAAAAGACTCACGAAATTCCAGTTAGCGTCGCGTTGCTGTGCACGCCTCGGATTGCAACTGCAAGCCAGCGTCAAAAATTGGCAACCGTCCGGCAGCGGCATCCGCCGCGTGATGTTATGCATCATCGGGATGAAAATCAGATTAATTTTTGCCGTTGTACTTTTCTCTTGCGTTTCGAGCTTGCGTGCGCACGAAGCCATTTTCTCGTGGACTTATACCACTGACCTGACGCCAAAAGGTCATGGCGAATTCGAGCAATGGGTTACCACGCGCTGGGAAAAGGAACATGGCTCTTATAATGTTGTCGATTTTCGCGAGGAGTTCGAATACGGGGTGACTGACAATTTCCAGCTTGCCCTGTATCTCAATCATCATTACGTCTATGCGGACGACGATGTGCCGGCTGAAAATCCCGCGCGTCCGGGCAGGCGCTTGCGCGGGGTTTACGAGACCGGTGGAGAAGATGTGCACGCCGGACACAATCCAGCGACGCCGTTTGATAGTTATCATTTTGAGTCGGTCTCGCTCGAAGGGATTTATCGGCTGTTGAGTCCGTACAAGGATCCTCTTGGTCTTGCCCTTTATTTCGAGCCGTCAGTTGGCGACCAGGAAACGGAGCTGGAATGGAAAATTTTGCTGCAAAAGAATTGGCTTGAGGACCGGCTCGTTTGGGCGCTCAACGTCAATTACGAGTTGGAGTACGAAAAAGCGGACGAAGGCGGCTACGAGCGTGACGGGATGTTTGAATGGTTCACCGGACTTTCTTACCGCTTCGTGCGCAATTGGTCGGCAGGTTTGGAATTTTGGAACCATCATGAATTTGCCGATGCCACTGTGCACGAGCATTCCGCCTATTTTCTCGGGCCGACGATTCATTACGGCGGGGAACGGTGGTGGGCTACGCTCGGATTCCTTCACCAACTACCGATTGGGCAGGCGTTCAGCCACGACAACAAGGAGTTCGCCGCGCATGACGGATACATTTTTGGCGACGAGCACGAGAAATATTACGTGCGGTTCCCGTTCGGAATTAATTTTTAAGATTCGATGAAATCCGAATTCGCTTTCATCGCGTTGCCGGTCTCGGCTCTGGTCGCACCGTCCGTGTTCGCGGTTCAATATCTTACCGTTGATCAAGCGCAAAAGGCAATTTTTCCCGGTAAAACGTTTAGTCCTGCGCCGGTGAAGCTAACAATCCCGCAACGCAAAGCCATTGAGCGGGCCAGTGGCGTGCGCCTTTTGCGTGACGAGCAGCAGGTTTGGCGCGTGAGCGGCGGTGGATGGTTCATCGTCGATGAAGTTGTCGGCAAACACGAATTTATCACTTACGCCGCAGGCCTGAACGCAGACGGCTCAGTTAAGCAAATCGAAATCATGGATTATCGCGAGACCTACGGTGACCAGATTCGAGATCGAAAATGGCGTGCGCAATTTGTCGGTAAGACAGGCAAATCGACGCTCAAACTCGATAGCGACATCAAAAACATCAGTGGAGCAACCTTGAGTTGCCGGCACATCACTGACGGGGTGAAACGTCTTTTGGCATTTTATGAGATCGCGCTCAAACATTGAAGTGCGACGGTGTCGTCCGCTTCTGGGCACTTTTGTCGAAATCACGGCGCGTGGACGCGACAAAAGATTACTCGCCCGCGGAATCGAAGCCGGATTTGATGCAATCGCGCAGGTGAATCGCTTAATGAGCTTTCACGACCCTCTAAGCGACGTCTCGCGTATGAATCGCGACGCTTTTCCAAAAGGTGTGATCGTGCATCCGTGGACCTGGCGGGTCGTGAAGGCCTCAAAGCGATTTGCCGAAGAGAGCCATGGCACGTTCGATATCACCGTCGCTCCATTGCTTACGAAGTGGAATTATCTTCCACGTCGTTGTTATCAGTTCAGTCCAACCGCGACCTGGCGTGATATTTTTCTTCGCTCTAAGTACGAGGTCTTTTTTCGCCGTCAATTGGTTGTCGATCTTGGCGGGATCGCCAAAGGTTTTGCGGTCGATCGCGCCGTCGAGGCCTTGAAAGATACTGGAATTGTGGCCGGAATCGTCAACGCCGGCGGCGATCTGCGAGCGTTTGGACCGGCATCGCAACGTATTTATGTACGTCATCCCTCGCAGCCTACTCGTATTGCCGGAGTGGTCCGACTGCGCGAACGTGCCTTGGCGACCTCCGGAATTTATTTTGCGCGTAGAAAACATCGTGGCCAGCATGTGAGTCCGTTGCTCGACGGACAAACCGGTCGATCTGCGCGCGAGCTAATCAGCGTGAGCGTGGCGGCTGCCGAGTGCATGGCCGCGGATGCCCTGACGAAGATCGCCTTTGCTGTGCGCGAAGAAGCTGCGGACTTGCTGATGCAATATCGCGCGGATGCGTTGTTGCTTGAACGCAATGGTGCGCCATCCTGGATGTTTCACTCACCATGCGACACCCGCGACCGGACTCAATTCGATTGAAGCGCTTGCAAAGATATTTTCTGTACGCCGTGCTGGCGCTGCTTTTTTTGAGCGGAGTGGCATGGGCGTATTGGAATTATCTTGCTGCGTCGCCTGGAGGTTTTGAGACAAACGCGAAAACTTGGGCGCTGAAAATCCACGGCGCCGCAGCGATGGCGATTTTGGTACTGATCGGCATGCTCTTAACTGGGCACGTGAGATTCGCATGGCGCGCGCGTCGCAATCGAGGCAACGGGTCGGTTTTTCTGGGTGCGTTCGCCGTTTTGACCGTTACCGGCTACGGCCTTTATTATTTGGGCGGCGAAAGAGTGCGGGCCTGGACGAGTTGGATTCATCTCGCCGTCGGCCTGGCTTTGCCAATCTTGCTGCTGATTCACATCCTTTTGGGAAGGAAGACACGCTCTTCGGGTCAACTTCGAACCGAATCGCGCCTTGCGTCTCGGGGCGCCGAGGATCGACATCCAAAGTCCCATTATTACGAGTCCCGGCGCAGCACTTAATGAGGGTGGTAACCGAGCTGAATTTCAGGTTGCGCATCCACGCGTGTTGTAGCATCTTCACCGTCCCCGCTCTGAAGTTCCCCCTCGCGGATTTTCTCCTATGGCAGATACAACAGAATTAGTGCCTGAACTTTTGGAAGCTGGTGTTCATTTTGGACATCAGACGAAGCGCTGGAATCCGAAGATGAAGCCGTTCATCTTTGAGCAGCGCAATCAGATTTACATCATCAATTTGGATGAAACCGTGCTTCAGCTTCGACGGGCTACGGAGTTTCTCCAGGAAGTAACGCGCCGCGGAGGCAGAATTTTATTCGTCGGTTGCAAGAAACAGGCGCAGGAAGCAATAAAAGAGGCTGCCCTGGCTTGCGGCCAGTTTTATGTGAATCAGCGCTGGCTGGGTGGCACCTTGACCAATCTCGCGACCATTCGCAAGAGCATTGGACGGCTGAAATACATCGAACAGATCGAGCAATCCCCCGAATACAGGAAGATGGGCAAGCAGGAACTGGCGGCGCTAAACCGCGAGGCCGCGAAGCTCCGACGCAATCTCGATGGGATACTCGAGATGTCGCAATTGCCCGATGCTCTCGTTGTGATCGATACGATCCGCGAACAAAACGCTGTGAACGAAGCCCGGCGCCTCGGGATTCCAGTGGTCGCCATCGTGGACACGAACGCAGATCCGGACATCATAGATTACCCAATCGCTGGCAACGATGACGCGATCCGCGCGATTCGCGTGATTCTGCAGAAGCTCGTGGATGCTATTGTCTCGGCAAGCAACGAAGCGCGCATTCGCGAGCAAGTCGAAATGGCTGGCGTTTCGGCCTGACGCTTGCGTTGCATCGCAAGCGCCTCGAAGTTCGACACCCGTAAAATTAATCTTAATGAAAACAACGGCTGAAATTGATCCCCAACTGGTTAAGCAGCTCCGCGAGAAAACCAACGCAGGTTTTATGGATTGCAAGCGCGCTCTTGTGGAGAGCGGTGGCGATCTGGGAAAAGCCGAGGCAATTTTGCGAACCAAAGGAATTGCCAGCGCCGGAAAGAAGGCTTCGCGTGCAACGAAAGAAGGTGTCGTGGCCTCCTATATTCACCTGCAAGGGAAGGTCGGCGTGCTGGTGGAGGTGAATTGTGAGACCGACTTTGTGGCGAGAAACGAGAACTTTCGCGAGTTTGTGAAGGATATCACTCTGCATATCGCGGCTGCCCACCCGCTTTACGTCAGCCGCGCAGATGTGCCAGGCAATCTCATCGAAGCTGAGCGCGAAATTTACAAAGCCCAAGTCAAAGGCAAACCGGAAAACGTCGCCGACAAAATTGTCGACGGAAAACTCGAGAAGTTCTACAGCACCGTTTGCTTGCTCGAACAAGGCTTTATCAAAAATCCTGATGTGACCATCAGGGATTTGCTCAATACCAAGATCTCCGAGCTGGGCGAGAATATCGTCATCCGGCGTTTCGTTCGCTATCTCGTCGGCGAGCCGCTACCTAGCGAAGCGTGAGTGTTGTAGTGGCGTTCGCCGCGGCGAACGCCGAGCGCCCAAAGATCTCTGACGCACGGATTCAATACTGCTACGTGCGGACGGGTAATCTGCGGTTAAGTTTTAGCCGCAATGGGACTGACCGAATACAAGCGGAAACGCGACTTCAAAAAGACAGCTGAGCCTGCAGGAGGCAAGCCGCTGCCAGGGAAAATCAAAGGCGCCTCGCGTTTCGTCATTCAAAAGCACGCTGCGCGTCGTTTGCACTACGACTTCCGCTTGGAAATGGAGGGCGTTCTAAAATCATGGGCATTGCCCAAAGGACTTCCCTGGAAACAAGCTGAAAAACATCTTGCAGTGGAAGTGGAAGATCATCCAATCGAATACGAGGATTTCGAAGGAATTATCCCCGAGGGACAATATGGCGGTGGCACGGTGATGGTGTGGGACCGGGGGAGTTACCGCGTTTACGGCGAACAGCCGGTGAAATCAATTAAGGAAGGCAAACTTCATCTCGTTCTCGACGGCGAAAAAGCAAAAGGCGAATGGACCCTGGTGCGCATTCGGGGTCGTGATGATGCCAAGAATCAATGGTTAATCTTGAAAACCGGGGGGGATGCGAAGCCGATATCAAAAAAACGTGAAGACCGTTCGGTGAAAACTGGACGCACCATGGAGAAAATCGCAAAAGCTCGCGATGCCGAGTGGGAGTCCGGTCGTGAAGCGGACGAGAGTCCCACGTCACAATTCAAAGCACGGATTCGTGCCGCGTTAAAAAAAAAGGAAAAGAATGAGGTTGTAGGGCAGGCGCATCGCCTGGGGGCCGCAAAGCGGGGCAATCGAAGCGGTCGTTCTAATGTAGTGTCTCTCCCGGATTTGCCCTCGGCAAAAGCTCGTTTCATTGAGCCGATGAAAGCGAAGCTGGTCGAGAAACCACCAGCGATCGGCGATTGGATTTATGAACTAAAATTTGATGGCATCCGCCTGATCGCGGTTAAGAAGGATGAAAAAGTTTCGTTGCTATCGCGAAATCAAAATGAACTCGCGGGACGTTTCCCGGAGATCGTCGAGGCGGTAACGAGTTTGCCGGCGCGCGAATGTGTGATCGATGGCGAAGTGGTTACGCTCGACGAAGAGGGTCGCTCCTCATTTCAACTCTTGCAAGCGCGCGAGATGGAAGGTCGAAAGAGTCCCGTATATTTTTATGCGTTCGATCTTCTCCAACTCGATGGCAAAAGTTTGCTGTCGCTGCCATTGGAGGCGCGCAAGAACGTTCTGGAAAAGCTCTGTGGCGCCGCGGGTGATCCCATTCGCTATTCAGGTGCGATTGGCGGAGACGCACAACGGCTGCTTGAAGAAGTGAAGCGCCGCGGCTTGGAAGGAATCATTGGGAAACAACGTAGTTCCGTTTACGAGGCGGGACGCAGAGGCGGCGCATGGATCAAGCTCAAGTGTGTCCTGGAACAAGAATTCGTTATCGGTGGGTACACGCCACCCCAGGGCGCGCGAAAGCACTTCGGTGCGATTCTGGTTGGTTATTACGACAGCAAAAAATTCGTCTTCGCCGGCAAAGTGGGCACGGGTTTCACAGCAAAATCGTTGTCGATGTTGTACAGAAAATTCCAAAAAGAAGGACGCGAGGAGTGCCCGTTTGTCGATTTACCATCGAAGCAAAATGGTCAATGGGTGCAGGACATCACAGCATCGATGATGCGCAAAATGCGTTGGGTGAATCCAGTCTTCGTCTGTGAAATTAAATTCGCCGAGTGGACGCGGGACAAAAAATTGCGTGCGCCTGTTTTCCTCGGATTGCGCGAAGATAAAAATCCGAGCGAAGTTGTTCGTGAGAGTTAAGCAGAGAACGCCTGCCTTGGTTTGTGTCGTTGTGACTTGACCTTGGGCGACCAGACGAAAACTTTGATCCGTTGCTTGTAGGGAGGGTAGGGATTGTATGCGAATCGCTCAGGTCGCGCCGCTTTACGAAAGCGTTCCGCCGAAATATTACGGAGGAACCGAACGGGTGGTGTCGTATCTCACGGAAGAATTGGTTCGCCAGGGTCACGACGCGACTCTCTTTGCAAGCGGGGATTCGGAGACCAAGGCCCGCCTTGTTGCGCCATGCCGGCGTTCATTGCGCCTCGACAAGCACTGCATAGACCAAGTGGCGCACCACATTGTCATGCTTGAACGTGTATTCCAACAGGCCGCAGAGTTCGATATCATCCATTTTCACGTTGACTATCTGCACTTTCCCCTGAGTCGCCGGCAGCCGATAGCGCATGTGACGACGTTGCACGGGCGGCTCGATATCCCAGACCTCATCCCTGTCTACCAGGAGTTTCAAGACATGCCGGTTATTTCAATCTCCAATGAACAGAGAAAACCTTTACCATGGGCAAACTGGCAGGCCACGGTTTATCACGGGTTGCCGGCTGACCTTTATCGCTTCCGTGCACTGCGGGGAAGTTATCTTGCCTTCATGGGGCGGATATCACCCGAAAAGCGAGTGGATCGCGCAATCGAAATTGCCAAGCGCACCAAGATCCCGTTAAAAATCGCCGCTAAAGTGGACCCAGTAGACAAAGATTATTTTGAGACCGTTGTCGCGCCTTTGCTGGATGACTTGTTGATCGAGTTCGTTGGCGAAATTGGCGATGCACAGAAGAATGAATTTCTGGGGAACGCCTATGCTCTGCTTTTGCCGATCGACTGGCCCGAGCCATTTGGTCTTGTGATGATTGAGGCCATGGCTTGCGGCACTCCGGTAATTGCGTACCGCGGAGGAGCAGTCCCCGAAATAATGGAGGAAGGTCACACGGGCTTCATAGTGGAGGAACTGGAAGATGCGGTGGAAGCAGTTCGACGGGTGCCGGAATTGAGCCGGAAGCGTTGTCGGGAAGTCTTCGAGCAACGCTTCACTGCCACTCGAATGGCCAATGACTATGTGCGGGTGTACGAGCGGTTAATTAATAACAAGCAAGACGAGCCGTTGGAGGAGCGCGCCTAATGGCTAAGGAAGTCATTCGCATCCGGGACGAGTTTTATATTCGCTCGTCGTCCCACCGCATCGATGTCCGCACCCGGGTTCTAAAGCAGGCAGATACTTTCGCTGTCTTTGACCGATTCGGTGACATAGAACCCTTCGGCACAGGCGAGCTCGGAGTATACTACCAAGATACTCGATTCTTGTGCCGGCTGACCGTAAAACTAGGAAAGGATCGTCCTCTCTTGCTGAGCTCTACCATCAGAGAGGACAACGCCGTTCTGGCGGTGGATGCTACCAACGCCGATGTGTGGCGCAATGGCGAGATAGTAATTCCCCAAGGAACACTCCACGTCTTCCGTTCAAAGATTCTCTGGGAGAAAACATGTCACGAGCGACTTCGAATCCACAACTACGGGCGCGCGGCTGTAGAATTTTCCTTCTCAGTCGAATTCGACGCTGATTTCGCTGACATCTTCGAGGTGCGAGGTGTCAAGCGCGAACGCCGCGGCCAGCGGATACCAACGAAGCTTGCACAGGAGGGGCCGGTGCTCGCGTATAACGGATTGGACGCCTGTGTTCGCCGGACGCGAATCGTCTTCGACCCGCCACCCACGCGGTTAAGCGAGTCGGCGGCCACCTACCAAGTTCGGCTGGAGCCTGGCGATGCGGCCAGCTACCGCTGGGCAATTGCCTGCGAAGTGGATGCTGATTCCCAAGGGGAGGTCAAGCCTTGCTACGAAGAGGTCGTCCAAGATGCAGCCAACGCGCTGGAATCGGCGCACGCACGAGAGCCTCAGATTTTTGCTTCAAACGAGCAGTTTAATGACTGGCTGACCCGCTCCCTTGCCGATCTCGGGATGATGCGGACCGAAACCCCATACGGGCCGTACCCTTATGCTGGCGTTCCCTGGTTCAGCACGGAATTCGGACGAGACGGAATTATTACAGCCCTCCAATGCCTATGGTTTGATCCCAGTTTAGCGCGGGGCGTCCTGGCGTATCTGGCCGCTACGCAGGCGGACGCGGAAAACGCTGAGCAAGACGCACAGCCAGGCAAGGTACTGCACGAGACACGCGCCGGCGAGATGGCCGCATTAGGCGAGGTTCCATTCAAGCGTTACTACGGCAGCATCGATGCGACACCGCTTTTTATCGTGCTCGCTGGCGCGTACTACAAGCGCACAGGTGACCGCGTATTCGTGGAGTCTATTTGGCCGAACGTCGAGCGAGCGCTCGCGTGGATCGATCATTACGGTGACGTCGATGGCGACGGCTTCGTCGAGTATACGCGCAGGTCCCAACTCGGTCTCATCCATCAAGGCTGGAAGGACTCACACGATGCAATTTTCCATGCGGACGGCACGTCCGCCGAAGGGCCAATCGCCCTATGCGAAGTGCAAGCCTACATTTACGCTGCCAAGCTGGCGGCGGCCGAATTGGCTGCGCTCCTCGGCGATTCCACGCGGGCTCGCGATTTGTCTAAGCAAGCCAAAACCTTGTGCCGGCGGTTTGAAGAGAGTTTTTGGTGTGATGAACTTTCCACATACGCGCTCGCACTCGACGGCAGAAAGCAGCCCTGCAGGGTGAGAACGTCGAACGCGGGCCATTGCCTTTTCGCCGGAATCGCTTCTGCGGAGCATGCGCGTCGCGTCGCGGCAACGCTGACAAATGAAACGTCGTTCTCCGGTTGGGGAATTCGGACGGTCGCTACAAGCGAAGCGCGTTACAATCCGATGTCGTATCACATCGGATCGGTCTGGCCTCACGTCAACTCGTTAATTGCCGCCGGGTTCGCGCGCTATGTCCTGAGGGAATCGACAGCTGCCGTTCTTGCCGGTTTGCTCGATGCGAGCCTGTTCCTCGACTTGCACCGACTTCCCGAACTTTTTTGTGGCTTTCCCAGACGCCCTGGCGAAGCGCCAACGCTTTACCCTGTAGCGTGTGCTCCTCAGTCTTGGGCGTCGGGTTCTGTGTTTCTTCTGCTCGAAGCTTGCCTGGGCCTGAGCGTGTCGGCTCCGGAACGACGGCTGACGTTCTCAAAGCCGATCTTACCGAGTTTTCTCCCGCAGGTGACAATCCGCGGATTGAAGGTAGCAGACGGGCGCGCCGATCTTTTGCTTACCAGACATGACGAGGGAGACGTGGGGGTCAATGTACTTCGCCGCGAAGGAGCGCTGGACGTCGTTGTTTTGAAGTAGTCCCGTTTTTGAATTGGGCTTGTTCGCACACCGCAGGCAAATATGGTGAAGAAATGAAAGCAAAGATCATCGTCATGCCGAAGGCTGCGGTGCTCGATCCTCAGGGTAATGCTGTGCGTGACGCCATGCAGCACTTGGGTATGCCTGAAGTCCGCAGTGTCAGAATCGGGAAATACATGGAAATTGATATCGATGGGCAAAACGGTGATCTCGAACCGCGATTGCGCGGTCTCTGCCGCGATTTGCTTTCGAATCCAGTAATTGAGGACTACGAGTTACAGCAGTTCACGCGCTCCACTGGCGAGTCAACGGCTAACATTCAGAATAAGAGAACAACTAAGAAAAAAAAGAAATGAAAGCGCTGCGATATTTTTTCTGCGTTGTGTTGCCGCCCCTTGCCGTGCTGTTGACAGGGCGAATCGCCAGTTTTTTTCTCAGCCTAATTTTGACTTTGCTGGGTTGGGTTCCGGGCGTTATTCACGCCTGCCTGGTCGTCAATGATTATCACGCAGAGCAGCGTGCCGCCGCTGTGCACTAAATTAATGATGAGATTCGCCGTCATTCAGTTCCCCGGCTCAAATTGCGATCAGGATTGCATTGCGGCAATCAATGAACTCGACGGATTGCACGCCGATTATGTTTGGCACAAGGAAACTTCGCTGGACGATTTTGACGCAATTGTGCTGCCTGGTGGCTTCGCATACGGCGATTATCTGCGTTGCGGCGCCATTGCGCGTTTTTCGCCGATCATGAGGGCAGTAATCAGTGATGCACAAGCTGGAAAGCTCGTCCTCGGGACGTGTAACGGGTTCCAAGTTTTGTGCGAGGCCGGTCTGTTACCGGGCGCGCTGGTTCGCAATCGCTCGCTGCGTTTCGTCTGCGATATGGTTAACACTCGGGTGGAAGTCGATGACTCACCATTTACGCACGGTTGTCCAAAGGGGACGCTTCTCCGGTTACCAGTAGCGCACGGCGAAGGCTGTTTCTTCGCAGACGCCGCGACATTGCGCGAGTTGAATGCGAATCGACAAGTGATTTTGCGCTACTCCGATAGAGAGGGTCGCATCGTTCCAGAAGCGAATCCGAATGGGTCGATCGAAAACATTGCTGGTATCTGCAATCGCGAGCGAAATGTTTTCGGACTCATGCCGCATCCTGATCGCGCGTCGGACGCCCGACTTGGCAGCATGGATGGTGCAAAGATCTTTCGGTCAATGGTGCAGACGATTAGCGTGAATCGTGCAACCGACAAATCGGAGCGCGTGAAGCAGGTCGCGTGAGTCTCTTCATCACGGGGACGGATACCGGTGTAGGGAAGACATATACCGCTGTCCGGCTTTTACAGTTGTTGCGGGCATCGGGTACCTCCTGTGCTGGGATGAAGCCAATCTGCTGTGGAGACCGTCGAGATGCAGAGCTTCTACTGGCGGCCGGTAGTGACGGCCCGACAATTGACGACGTTAATCCGGTTTGGTTGAAAACGCCTGCAGCACCCATCGTAGGTAGCTTGATGGAGAAAGTGAATATTGATATCGATCATATCCTGGCTGCCTTTCATTCTCTCCGGAGCCGGGTTGAACACGTGATCGTGGAAGGAACAGGCGGTTGGATGGTCCCAATTCTACGCAATTATTTCGTCAGCGATTTAGCCGCTACGATGAAGCTACCGGTCCTGGCGATTGCAAACAATCGGCTCGGGTGCCTGAATCACACGGTCCTCACGGTGCAAAGCATCCTCGGGCACGGACTGCCCTGTGTAGGAGTTGTGTTGAACAACGCTCAAGAAACCGAGGATATAGCCGCTCTGACCAATGCCGATATTCTCAGGAAAATTCTCGGTGTTCCTCTGCTTTGCGGACTAGGGGAA
>JBKPLM010000309.1:0-5201 GCA_046731655.1 Verrucomicrobiota bacterium
TCGCCGCGCGCGAACATGGTATCCGTCCGATCATTGGCTGCGGATTGTCGATGGAAGACGGTGTAGTTCTTCCTGTGCTGGTTGAAAATCGCAGTGGTTACAAAAATTTGTGCGAACTGCTAACGAAGGCCCATTTGCGCAGCGAGAAGGGAAAATGCGCGGTGCGATGGAATGAGCTCCCGCAATTTGCAAAAGGGTTAATTGCGTTTCTGGGGAGCGCACGCTTACAGCGTGCTGGTTTCGGCATTCTGCCGAAACGAACTTCTACAGGTTTGCCAAGCGCAAAAAGTTCGCGAATGCAGAATGCATTCGCCAGCACGCTACAAGCATGCGCTCCCCAGAACACCTGCGAAGACGTGCAATTTTTGATCGACGCGTTTGGTCGCGAAAATGTTTTCGTTGAACTTCAGCGGCATTTCATTCGCGGTGAAGAACGCATCAATCGCGAGCTGATCCATCTGGCGCGCGTAAATCGATTACCGCTCCTCGCAACAAATGGCGTGAAATACGCGAAGCCGTACGGGCGCGAAGTGCTGGATGTTTTCACTTGTATCCGCGAGCACACCCATCTGGATGCTGCCGGCAAATTGATAACCCAAAACGCCGAACGCTATTTGAAAAGCGATCGTCAAATGCGAGCCATTTTCGCGGATTTGCCGGAAGCAATTAAAAACACATCGCGCCTGGCCGAGCGGCTCACGTTTTCGCTAGAGAATCTGGGTTACGAATTTCCCGAGTATCCGGCGCCGGTGGGTCATACAATGGATTCATTCCTGCGCACCATCGTGTGGTTCGGCGCGCAACAGCGTTACGCTGCAATTAGCCGGAAAGTAAAACGTCAGCTCGAAGAAGAACTAGCGCTCATTACGAAGCTTAGATTTCCGGGTTATTTTTTGATCGTCTGGGATATCGTCAATTTCTGTCGCGAACATAACATCATGGTCCAGGGCCGGGGCAGCGCCGCGAACAGTGCAGTTTGTTATTGCCTGGGGATTACGCCGGTCGATCCGGTGGAAAATCATCTGGTGTTCGAACGATTTCTAAACGAGAGCCGTAAAGGCTGGCCGGATATCGATCTGGATCTTCCCAGCGGCGATCGGCGCGAAGCAGTAATTCAGGAAATTTATCGCCGCTACGGCAAACACGGCGCGGCGATGACAGCGAACGTGATCAGTTACCGCGGGCGTAGCGCGGCGCGCGAGATCGGCAAAGCGCTCAATTTTTCGCCGAGCATCATCGATCGTTTTTCACATCTGTTTGCCAGTGGCGATTTTCCGCACACGCTCGAACTCGAATCGCAGATCGAGCAAGCTGGCTTGCCGAAAAACCATCCGCGCATGCCGGCATTCATCAGATTATATCGCGCCATTTACGGATTGCCGCGGCACCTTGGCCAGCATTCCGGTGGCATGATTATCTGCCAGAACAAGCTCAGTTCGTTTGTGCCGCTGGAAAACGCCTCAATGCCGGGGCGAGTGGTGGCACAATGGGACAAGGACGATTGCGAAGACCTCGGCATCGTGAAAGTGGACCTATTAGGCCTCGGCATGATGTCGGTGATGCAGGATGCGTTCGAGTTATGCCGTGAACGCGGACGGCCACTCGATCTCGCGCACATTCCGAAAAATGATCCGACAACCTTTGAGATCATGCAGCGTGCGGACACGATCGGTGTTTTCCAAATCGAAAGTCGCGCACAAATGGCCACCCTGCCGCGGATGAAACCGAAATGTTTTTACGATGTGGTGATTGAAGTGGCAATCATCCGGCCGGGGCCGATCCAGGGTGACATGGTGCATCCGTATCTCGCGCGCCGCGCTGGGAAGGAGCCCGTGATTTTTTTCGATGATCGGTTGAAGCCAGTGCTCAAACGCACCCTGGGGGTTCCTTTGTTCCAGGAACAAATGCTCAAGATCGCAATGGTGATGGCCGATTTTTCCGGCGACGAAGCGGAAGAACTGCGACGCGCACTGAGTTTTCATCGTTCCGAAGAACGGATGAACAAGGTCTGCGCGAAATTGCGTCTGGCAATGCAACGCAAAAACGTGGCGCCGGACAAGATCGACAAAATCGTCCAGTCCATCTCATCATTCGCGCTTTACGGATTTCCGGAATCGCACGCAATCAGTTTCGCCATTCTGGCGTATGGCAGCGCGTATTTAAAAGTGCATCGCGCGCCGGAATTTTACGCGAGCCTTTTGAACAATCAGCCGATGGGTTTTTATACACCCGCGACAATTGTGAAAGATGCGCAGCGGCATGGGTTGAAGATCAAGCCGGTTTGCATTTCGAAATCCGAATGGCGTTGCACGGTTGTCGATGACAAGACTGTGCGCCTCGGGTTTTGTGTCGTGAGCGGATTACGCAAGGAACACGCTGAAGAACTCGTTAGGCAACGACAAAATCGACAATTCGATTCGTTGGAGGATTTCAAGCGGCGCGTTTTGCTTTCAAAAGACGAATTGCGCACGTTAGCGGAATTGGGCGCACTCAATTATTTTGCCGAACATCGACGCGCCGCAATGTGGCACGTGGAAGAGACCCTGCACGATGATTTGTTGGCACAAAACGGATGTCATCCTGATCCCGCAGCCGCCGGAGAAGGACCTCACCAACGAAGCTTTGGTTACGCTGAGAACGGAGAAGATTCCATCATCCTTCGTGAGGTCCCTCGCTCCGCTCGGGATGACTCGCCATTGAATCCAATGACCTTACCCGAGCGCGTGAAAGCCGATTACGAGACCATGAATCTGACCACTGGCCCACATCCGATGAAACTGTTGCGCGACAGTTTGCCGAATATTTGGCGGGCAATCGATCTTCCACACGCACGACACGGTTCGATCATCCAAATTGCAGGGAACGTGATCTGCCGGCAGCGTCCCGGCACGGCGAAAGGATTCGTTTTTATCAGCTTGGAAGACGAGACCGGCGTTTCAAATGCAATTGTCGAACCAGACTTATTCGAACGGTTTCGGCTCGTGATCACCGAAGAAGCCTTTCTGCTCGTCGAAGGCGAAGTGCAGAATTCGGACAACGTGGTTTTGATCAAAGCGCGTGAGATCAGACCGCTCACGCACGAACAACTCGTCGGAAGCGAGTCACACGATTTCCATTGAATTTGCATAGATCCTTCTTTCTGAACTCAGATATCATTGGCCGTATGCGATTGCTCTTTATTCCCGGGATTGTTTGTTTGGCGGTCTTTTCTTGCGAGGCAGCGAACCCGCCGAATCTGTCTATGGTCGCGGCGAAAGCAGCAGCGGCGGTTAAACGTGTTATTCCAGGCTCTGAAGGCGAAGCACAAGGTCCCTTAGCTGTTGTTAAAAAGCGCACCAGGCGCATACCCCGGCAGGACACTCTAGGAAGAATGGACGTTCCTGATGCCTACGGAGTAATGTTCATCATTAGGCTTCAACATGGGCCTTATACAGGCCCGCCCCTTCCCAAAACTCCGCAGTTCGACCTTCGTTCTGAATCAGCTGCCACGCTCGCGCGGCAAAATCGTCAGCAAGACGCCTTTTTGCGGCTCCAAGGCTGTATTCGTACAACCGCCAGGGAGGAGTTTCACAACTCGAAAACCGTGATGCTGGTGGAAATACTGTTCGGCGATCACGCAGATAAGCACATGCTTGAACAGGCGTACGCGGAGCTAACCCGATCCGTAGCAGCGGAGCTCGAGCATTGATGCCCGTGTCTTGGCATCTCGCACAAGCGGCCTTGAAGAGGCGGCGCAGCGCTACGACGTCTGGTCGTCGCGGCGCGCCGACCCTACCATTACTCTCCCGCGTGATGGGGCTCGGGCGTTTTCGGCTCGGTTGGTCTTTCAGCTGGTTTTTGGTCCGATTCGATCCATTCGGTGTGAAAAACGCCGGGCTTATCGATTCGCTCGTAGGTGTGCGCACCGAAGAAATCGCGTTGTGCTTGTAATAAATTCGCCGGCAACCGAGCCGAACGATAACTATCGAAATAAGCGAGTGATGCGGAGAATGCCGGTACAGCAACGCCATGCTTAATGGCAGTCGATACCGCGACGCGCCAGTTGCGCTGCGCCTTTTTGATGGCCCTCGTGAAATAGCGATCGAGCAAGAGATTGGGTAATGCCGCATCGCGCTTGTACGCCTCCACGATCCGGTTCAAAAATTTCGCCCGAATGATGCAACCGCCCCGCCAGATGGTGGCGATGTCGCTAAGGTTGAGGTTCCACTTGTATTCAGCGCTTCCCGAGCGCAGAAGCTCCATTCCCTGTGCGTAAGAAACAATTTTCGATGCGTAAAGCGCGTCGCGTATTGCATCGATGAATCGCGGTCGATTGCCTTTGAATTTTAGGGCCCTCGGTTGGGGCAGAATTTTGGATGCAGCCAGGCGCTCTTCCTTCTGTGACGAGACAACGCGCGCTTCGACAGCAGCGTTAATGGTTGAAATGACAACAGACTGCCTGATAGCGGATTGAAGTGTCCAGATGCCCGTGCCCTTCTGTCCGGCTTTATCGAGAATCATATCGACCAGGGGGTTCCCGGTGTCAGGATCGATCTTTCGAAAAATTTGGGACGTAATCTCGATGAGATAGCTGTCCAGCTCACCATTGTTCCATTCGGCAAAGACATCTGAGAGCTCCAGAGCTTGCATCTCCAGGATGTCTTTCAGAATTGCATAGGCCTCGCAAATCAATTGAATGTCACCGTACTCGATTCCATTGTGGACCATCTTGACATAGTGACCGGCGCCATTGGGCCCCATGTATCGACAACATGGTTCGCCATCTACTTGTGCAGCAATCTTGCGAAAAATTGGCGCAATGATCTCCCATGATTCGCGCGATCCGCCGGGCATTAGCGAAGGCCCTTTGAGGGCGCCCTCTTCGCCGCCCGAAACGCCCATGCCTACAAAATGAATTCCTGTGCCTTCCAATTCTTCGCCGCGGCGCTTTGTGTCCGTGAAAAGAGAATTTCCACCGTCGATGATGACATCGCCTCTTTCCAGCAGTGGTGCGAGCTGGCTGATGACTGCGTCCACTGGCGCGCCCGCTTTCACCATCATCATCGCTATCCGCGGTTTTTTGAGCGCAGCGACAAATTCCTCCATTGTGCGCGTCGGCTGAATGTTTTTTCCGTTGGCGCGTCCGGCAGCAAATTTTTCCGTGACCTCCGTGGTGCGATTGAACACCGCAACAGAAAAACCCTTCGATTCCAGATTCAGAG
>JBKPLM010000310.1:0-8012 GCA_046731655.1 Verrucomicrobiota bacterium
GCGTTGGTCCTCGGCGACTATTACGCGCGTCGATCGAAACGCGGCGGCGCATGGATGAAGGCGTACGTGCAGCAAAGCGATCTGTTCGCGACCAAACCGGTCGTGGCCAATCATCTCAATATTCCAAAGCCGCCGCCCGGCGAACCAACTTTGCTGACGCATGATGAGGTGCGTACTGCTTTCCACGAGTTCGGCCACGCGCTGCACGGAATGTTTTCGAAGGTAAAATATCCGCGCTTCAGTGGAACAAGTGTGCCGCGTGACTTCGTCGAGTACCCTTCCCAGGTGAACGAAATGTGGGCGACATCGCCTGAAGTGCTCAAGAATTATGCGAAACATTACAAGACCGGCGAACCCATTCCGCAGGCGTTGCTCGACAAGGTAATCGCTGCGGAAAAATTCAATCAGGGCTACAAAACAACCGAATACCTGTCGGCGTCGCTTCTCGATCAGGCGTGGCATCAACTGAATCCATCTGATGTTCCGCAAGATGCAATCGCGTTTGAAGCAGAAGCGTTGCACAAGGCCGGTGTCGATTTTCCGCCTGTGCCTCCGCGTTACCGCAGCTGTTATTTTTCACACGCGTTCGCTGGCGGTTACTCGGCTGGATATTACTCTTATATCTGGAGCGAAGTACTCGACGCCGACACGGTCGAGTGGTTCAAAGAACACGGCGGATTGAAACGCGAAAACGGTGATCGCTTTCGCGCCATGTTACTATCGCGCGGGGGATCGGCTGATGCCCTCGGGCTGTTTAGGAATTTTGTCGGGCGCGATCCTTACGTCGAGCCTTTGTTAAAACGGCGCGGACTCGATCGCCCGCAGGGCGAGAACGGAGCAAGCCGGCGCGCAAAAAGCGATGGACTACCGCAAGGCAGCGTCCGCTAGCGCACCAATATGAAACCCAGTCTCGTCTTCGTAGCCTTCCGGGGCTCGAAGCAGGGCGAACAGAAGCACGATTAAGCCGGAAATGCCCACGACACTGAACGTAATTCCAGAACGCGTCACCAGATTGTATTCAGCCAAAACCACGCCCAAGTAGAGGACGGCCAGCAAAAAAAAGGCAATCGCCAAGTTTCCTTTTTCCATGAGGATAAGTCGCTTCTAACGGGTAAGATGCGTGAATCAATGTGGAGACGGCTACATCAGTCGCGCTCTTTTCATGCCTTTACGGTCTTGTTTCGTACAGATTGTTGAAAGGATTTTCCAGCGGAACACGCCGGACACTACTGAACCCGGCCTTCTCGCAAAGCTCGCGAACCTTCGCTTCGTGAAAGCCCAGCGTGCCGAGTCCTGCACCATTATTCGCGAGTGAGGTGGTCATGCAATAAAACACGCTTACGCCGTGAAACATCGCGCCAAGCGGATTCGCGTTCTCCTCGAGTTTGTCCGAGCAGTTGATGTCGAGACAAACATAAACGCCGCCTGGTCGAAGAGCTCGACGAATGGATTGCAACAACTGAAGCGGATCGGCTGCGTCGTGCACAACGTCGAACGTCGTGATCACATCAAACTGCGCCGGCAACCCTTTCGAGACATCGCGTTCCTCGAAATGCACCCGGTCTGATACACCCGCTTCGCGCGCATTCGCCGTCGCGCGAGCAACAGTCGGACCGAAGTTGTCGTAACCCACGTAACGCGATCGCGGAAACGCCTGCGCAAGTTTAATAAGCCCGCGGCCCCGTCCGCATCCCACATCGGCCACATCGCAGCCACGTTCGAGATGCGCTTTCACGTCAGGCATGGCAGGGATCCATTGTTGCAACAATAGATTCTCAAACCATGTGGACGTGAACCGTTCCAGGCCGTCCCACATCATGTCGTTGTATTGCGATTGAGAAACGCCGCCGCCACTGCGAAACGCACTTACAACCTGGTCGAATACCCCGGCTTGTGCTGGCAGCATCTGATATATACCGCCAACAAAAAACGGGCCGTTCTCCTCTGCGAGCACTGAAGCGTGTTCCGCGGGCAGACTGAAGCGCTTTGTGGCTCCGTCGTAATTCAGATAGCCGGCCGTGGCCATGCCGCCCAGCCATTCGCGCAGATAGCGCTCGTTCAGTTTCGTTCGTGACGCGAGCTCAGTCGATGTCGCCGGCCCCTGCTCTGCCAGGTTCTTGAATAATCCCAATCGATCGCCAATTGCTCCGAGCAACGTCGTCATTGTGCCGCTGATCTGCTCGACCACTTTTCCAACGAACTGCTCCCGACGAGCCGCATCGATTGTCCCCACCTCGGCCATATCTGTTTTCAATCATTCAACGGGCTGGCAAATGCAAGAAACATCGCTTGGAGGGCGGAGATCTGCGACGCTTGACGAGCGTTCGCAGATGCGGGCAAGGCTCGCAGGAGCTCGCCCCTCCATAGGGCTCCGTTTTCACCGCGGAGAATCAGATCGACTCGTCCTGTGGAATGCACTTGCCGGAAGCTCGTCACTTCAATTGCCGGTGGAATGCTGCTTCAATTCTGTTAAATTTATAATCCCGTGAATGAAACTCCCGTTGTGAACCAAGGTGATACCGCTACGGCCGCTCCGGCTTCCAGGGCCGCTCCGGCTTCCAGTGCCAGTCCGGCTTCGGAGCGAGCCGATCTGCGCCCTGAAAACATTCAGGACGCCGTAATTCGTCTCGCCGGAAATTCACAGGACGGAATTCAAACTGCCGGCGCCTTCCTGGCGCGACTAGCCGGGCGCAGCGACCACGACGTCATGACGTACATGACCATCCCGGCCACGATCTCGGGTGGGCCATCGATCTTCCAGGTGCGCATCGGTTCGGGCGAAGTGTTATCAGCTGGCGATGAAGCCGACTTTCTGGTCGCGTTTTATCAGCACAGTTATCAGGACCACCTCGATTTTCTGCGCGAAGGCGGCGTGTTGCTTTACGATTCCGACAACGTCGAACCGAACCTCGACGACAAACGTTTCGTTTATGTCGGAGTTCCGATCACAGGCCTTACCGTCGAAGCGCTGGGCGGCACGGCCAAAGACAAGGGCAAAAACATTTTCGTGCTCGGTCTGATCGCAAAAATTTTCAATCTCGACGCCGACAAACTAAAAAAACTGATTACCGAGAAGTTTGCCGGCAAAGACCAGAGCATCGTAAACACCGCGTTAATGGCGTTCCAGGCCGGTTACGCTTACCCCGTCGGCAACGTTCTGACCAAGCATTATCGATTTGAGCACTTCCCGAAAACGAGTGGCCGCGCTCAGATCACGATGGACGGCAATCAGGCCCTTGCCTACGGACTGATCGCTGCCGGTGTGCGCTACGGCGCCGGCTATCCGATCACGCCGTGGTCGTCCATCATGGAAACGCTCCGGCGCGAACTGCCGAAATACGGCGGAATTTTTGTGCAGGCTGAGGACGAGCTTGGCGCGGTGTCGCTGGCGCTCGGATTTTCTTATTCAGGGTATCTCGCGGTCACCGGGAGTGCCGGACCGGGCATCTCGCTCAAGGCGGAAGCGATCGGTTGGGCGTCAATGGCCGAGATCCCGCTCATCGTTTGCAACATTCAACGCGGTGGCCCGAGCACGGGATTGCCCACTAATGTTGAGCAAAGCGATTTGCATCAGGCGATCTTCGGCAGCCACGGCGACAGCCCCCGCGTTGTGCTTGCAGCAGCGAGCGTGGAAGATTGTTTCTACATCGCGATTGAAGCGGCCCGGATCGCACGCAAATACAGCACGCCGGTTTTTATCTTGAGCGACACGTCGCTGGCCACGCGCATTGAAGCGTTCGACGAGCCTGATCTTTCGAAGTTGATGGTCGACCCGAAGCCCGATCTCACACCACGCGAGGGCGGTTTCAAGCCGTACGATCTTGAGCGTATCACGCAACACATCCCGCCCGGCACGCGCATCCTTGACGGAAAATATCCGCTCATCGGCGGACTCGAACATGACGAGATGGGGCACCCCACCGGCAGCCCGAAACTGCACATGGCCATGACGGCGAAGCGTCGCAACAAATTGCGCAAACTCGCCGAAGAAATTCCGGTGCCGGAAGTTTATGGCGATCAGGAATGCGAGACGCTGCTAGTCGGCTGGGGATCAACTTATGGCCCGATCCACGACGCGGTGAAGATGGGGCGCGAGCACGGCGAAAAAATCGGCGCCTTGCATTTGCGCCACGTTCATCCGTTACCGAACGGACTCGAGAAAATCTTCGCGAAATTCAAGCGGGTCGTCACAGTGGAGATGAACGATCAGGGCCTTTATGGGTTCGGCCAACTCGCCACTATTTTGCGCGCGCGCTATTGCGAACCAAAAATTCAGAGCGTCACCAAGACCGACGGTCTCACCTTCCGTGTGAAAGAAATTCTTCAAGGCGTTTTTCCCGGCAAGTTTGTCTCAGTCAGGGGCTATTCACCGAACCGTCCGGTTTCAGGAAACGGCGAACAAGACGTCGATGTTGCCCGCGGCGAATCTATCGCCCAAGGAGTTGGTTAACGATGTCGATCTTATGAGCGAAACAAACATGACAACTACCTCATCTGTAGCGACAGGCTTGGCGCCTGCGATCGATGAGCCACCGAGAGAAAAATTAACCAAGAAAGCCATCACCGCCGATCACCCGACATGGTGCCCCGGCTGCGGCGATTTCGCAGTGCTCGCTGCGTTCTACAAAGTCCTCGAGAAACGCCAGCTCGATCACGAAAAGATCGTCACCCTTGCAGGCATCGGTTGTTCGTCGCGCTTTCCCTATTTCGTCAACGGCCACGGCGCACATTACATTCACGGTCGCGCCGTCCCGCTCGCCAGCGGCATCAGCCTCGCCCGGCCCGACCTACACGTGTTCCTGTTCGGCGGTGACGGCGACGGGTTCTCCATCGGCGGCAACCATCTTGATCACGGCGCGCGCAAGAACATCAACATGACCTATTTCATCATGGACAACTTCGTCTATGGCCTGACGAAGAAACAAACCTCGCCGACGTCGCCTATCGGCTTCAAAAGCAAGACCGACCCCTCGGGCGCGATCGATCAGCCGGTGAACCCGATGAAGAAATTGATCGCCGGCGGGGCGACCTTCATCGCGCGCACCCATGCTGCACAGGTGAATCACATGATCCAAATGATCGAGCGCGCGTTCGATCACCAGGGCTTCAGCGTCATCGAATGTCTGAGCGAATGCGTCGAATTTTTTCCGGACGTGTTCGACCCGGCCAACCCGCGCAAAGGCGGCAGCTTCGAAGTAATCCAGGAAAAGAAATGGGACGGCACGCCCGAGGATGAGTTACGACATGATGTGACGGACGAATTGGCTGCGTACAAGCTGGCCTCGCTTCCGTTCCCGGGCGTCTTCGGTGTGTTTTACGAAACCGATCGCCCGACCAAAACCGCGCTGGAGAAAAAGTGGATTGAAACGACACGGGAGAAGACTGGCGGCGCATCCGATTTGGAATTACTTCAGAAGACATTCGATAGAATGAAATAATGCGAATGTCGCAATCTAACGAAGTGACAATGCGGATGACATTGTTCTGGTAGGGCGCGACCGCGAGGGCGCGCCGTTCGGAGCTTCATCGGTTCAACGCTTCAACTCTTCACACGTCGAAGGCGGAACCAGATTGATTACCTGCTTCGAATTACGTATTAGGAGAACAACTATGATGAAATTGCGTTCGTTGGTTTTAGCTGGATTTCTATTTCTAACTCTTCCTTTGGCGAGCTCGTTCGCCGAGGTAGATATCTCTGTTGGCTTCGCTCCGCCGGTTCTGCCGGTATATGAGCAACCGCCCTGCCCGGTTGCCGGTTATATCTGGACTCCCGGTTACTGGGGCTATGGTTATGATGTCGGGGATTATTATTGGGTGCCGGGCGTATGGGTCCCTCCGCCGTCCGTGGGTCTGCTTTGGACCCCGCCCTGGTGGGGCTGGAATAATGGCGTTTACGCGTTTAACCAAGGTTACTGGGGGCCCACTGTCGGTTTTTACGGCGGCGTTAATTACGGCTATGGCTACACCGGAAACGGCTACTGGGGCGGACGATGGCAGGGAAACACCTTTCAGTACAACACCGCTGTCACACGCGTGAATACCAATGTTGTCCATAACACCTATGTCAATAAGTCGGTGACCAATCAGATGACCACTAACCGCGCCAGCTTTAACGGTCCCAACGGGGTGAAGGCGCAACCGACGGCGGAACAAAAAGCCGCTGCGTCGAATGCTAAGAAACTGCCGCCGACTTCTCAGCAGCTGGCACGGCAGCAGGCCGCAGCAAAGGATCGCAATCTCCACGCGTCGGTGAACAAGGGCCACCCAAAACCCGATGCGATCAAGTCATTCAATAAGAACACAGGTCCGGAACCCGGCAAGAATACAGGCGCGGAGGGAGCTGGGGCTGCAGGTGGAGCCGGAGCGGGCAAAGGTGAAAACAAAGTCGGAAACGCATCCGAACTTAGTCGCCGGGGCGAAGGCGCTGGGGCAGGCAAAGGCGGAAAAGGAGCCGGACCTGCCGCGGGCGGGGAAAAAGCTGGAAACGGACCTGGTGCGGCGGGAACGGAAAGAGCTGGAAACAAACCTGGGAACGTAACTGAACGTCGCGCTCAAGGGACAGGCGGTCCTGGAGAACGCGGCGGCAACAAGGTCGGAGCCGAAAATCACGGAAACAGAAATGTTGGGGGAAACCAAGCCAAAGCGCACACCGGCGAAATGGCCGGACCCGGAGGCGGTGCTGCTCACGGGCCTCGTCAGATGACTCCACGGTCGAGCCAGCCGAAGGCGGCGGCGCATGGTCCCCAAATGGGAGCACGTAACGCTCAAATGGGAGGGAAGCGGCCACAAACGGGAGGCGGGAACCGCCCTGCTCCGAAGCGACAACCGCAAGGCAAGAAAAAGCCCGGCGAACGCTGACCCCGCACGGTCACCGTTAAAGGACCGTTTTAAACGGCGACCGTAACGCGAAGGAAAGTTGCAGGAATGGAAGTGGCAGCCTGACTTTTGTTCTGGCTGCTGAACAACTCTTCCAATTCTTTCTGCAGCGTAGCCGCTTTGCCTTTTTTGTCCGCGGCTTCGAACGCATTCATTGTCGGCCCGTAATACTTCCTGAATTCATCCACGAATGCTGAGGGTGTCCCAGGAAAGTTGAAAGTGAACGTGTCCCGGGCAAAGGAGATGTTCTCCACCGGAACGCCTGCCGCGGCAAAACGTTCGATCACATTGCTCTCGATGCCCCACGTCATTGGGCTAACGAAACCTTCCGGCGGCGGCGGCGTGTAGTTTGAACTGATCTTCAAAATCTGCGCCACGAGTGTCGGATCATTGGGAATCCAGTTGCCCATCACAATGCGACCGCCCGGTCGCGTGACGCGCACCATTTCTTTAGCGACCTCGAACGGCTTGGGCGCAAACATCGCGCCGAAAATACTGACCACAAGATCAAACGACTTGTCGGGCAACTGCTCAAGATTGGACGCATCACCTTCCTGGAACTTAATGTTGTTCAGTCCCTCTTCCGCAGCCCGCCTGTTCCCGGCCTCGACCAGATTCCGCGCGACATCGACACCCAGCACGTGTGCGCCGAGTTTCGCCGCTGGCAACGCCGTGGTGCCATCGCCGCAGCCGAGGTCCAACACCTTGAGTCCTTTCGTGATTCCAAGTCTCTGCACAAGCGCCTCCCCGCTTTCGCGCATAGTCTCTGCAATGCGAGTGAAGTCACCTTTTTCCCAGAGTGCTTTGTTTGGATTCGCCGGAGCATTCATAGTGTGAGCTTATTGGTTGGCTTATGTGGCCGCAATGATCTTGAGCAAGGACAAGACATAATAATTGAGCCAGCGGCAAGCAATTCGACCTGTTCGTTCGGTAACGCGGATGTTACCGAAATGTCTCTCGCGTTTCATCGGCTGTAGTGGCCGCAATCGCCGCCGAAATCCTTGTCAAAAGCGAATGTCAGCGAAATGACTCTCGCGTTTCCTTCGCGAAGGGAGTTTAATACATGTACCATACTCACCCCGTGAAAGAGGAAGCGATCGATACCCATTCCAAGGCGCTTAGGATCAATCTTGATC
>JBKPLM010000311.1:0-5175 GCA_046731655.1 Verrucomicrobiota bacterium
TCGTGCGCTGATAAGAGCCAGCGCCGTAAGCGACGCTCGCGAACAGAAGGAGCGTGCCGCAAACAAAAAGCGATCGGATATTCATGCCAAAGTGTTCCCTGGAGGAGTGTTGGATCACTTCTACTGGTCACATGATTGAAATACAAAAGTGTTACACAGGTCAAGTATATTCGAACTCCGCTTTGGATCGGCTGGTAAATCCACCGCCGAGGCATTTTTGCGTCTAGACGCAGTAAAAGTAAGAAGCTCAGAAGGACGAAGTAGGAGGTAAGAGGTAAGAAGGGCCTTGCATCATTAGTTGTAGCGGCGCTCTCCGAGCGTCGATCTTCCTGACTTCGGTCGTCAGAGGCCGCCGCTACAGTCGGCTTCTAAGCCGAGCGAGTTGGAAAATAGGGGTCAGGCATTAAATGTTGAGAGGCGCGCTGACCGAAGTGCCCTAAGATCGCGCCAATCGGAAACGAGGCGGCGGATCCTTAGTAATGCGCCCCGACGTACTCCCACATCTGGTGATGCCAGTAGGGCCATTCGTGCCCGCCTTCCGGGCCCCAATCGTCCAGATGATGAGCAATGCCGCGATTCCTGAGAATCTCGGACATTCGGTAGGTCGGCCCGCTGTTTTCCCATGGACCACAGCCGGTCACGAGCCGGATGTCGCAACTCGCGTACTGATGGAGAAACCAGGGATCACTCTGGTTCGCCATATAGTCGACCGGGTTATTGAAATAGAAATTGTCGTCATACATTCCGTCCATCGAGTCGCGCATGTCGTAGATGCCCGAGAGCGCGTAACAGCGCTTCACGTGGTCAGGATGCTTGAAAAGTGTGTTGGCCGCGTGATAGGCACCGAGCGATGCGCCCAGCGTGGCAATCCCGATTCCCGGCGTCTGGCACTGGGAGTCGATGAACGGGAAAACTTCGTTCGCCACATAGGCGTCGTACTGCGCCTGCATCCAACTCCGATGGAGGGGGTGCGCTCCCTTGTTTTGGAATGAATCGCTGTTCACGCTGTTGATGCAGAAGATTCGGATTCGCCCCTGCTCCAGGTACGGGCTGAGAGTGCTAATCATGCTCTGACCTTCCATTTCCCACTCATCGCCGCAGCTCGTCGGAAACGCGAGGATGGGCGCGCCGTAATTGCCGAAAATAGCAACACCCATGTCCCTATTGAGACGGTGCGAGTACCAACGCTGATGGTCGCGATGCATGCCATGCGAGGATACCGGGTTGATGGCCGGCCTCAAGCTCCGTTTCAACGATCGCGTGCGCCGCGTACTCGCTCGGAACTCGCGATGGAATCGCCGGCGTCATTTAGCATCAGCGAATCCGGATTATAGCACTAGCCGATTGCGCACGATTCGTACTTCCCTGCCACGTTGTCGTTGAAATATTGAGTCTTGGATGGCGCGGACTTCAACGCGTCGTACACTGACGGAGGTACGTCGAAATAACGCTGGACCCGCCCGCTTTGAAGTTCTACCTCAAGCACATGAGCAATGGCGTCGTATCCGACCGATTTCAGACCGGTGGAGGTAATGAGTTGTCGAGTCATGGCACAAATGAATACCTGGGTGAACAAACAGTTTCAAGCCTAAACTCAGCTGGCAGTCGTTATGCCGATGTTATGCGGGATAGGTGCGTTAAGGCTGATGATAGTCAACTGCCTACGTTTGCATTTGTCGCCGGATTGCTGCGTGCGGCTGCATTTTCGCCACATATCGGAATTATCTTGAGCACGCGTGAGCTGATCGATAAAGAGCTCGCCTCGTTGCCTGAGGAGTTGCAGCGAAAAGTTACTTCACGATGCATCTGAAGCAGCACGCGCGCGATGAGTCATTCAACGGCGTCGACCGGGTAAATCTGTTCCTTAATGAGATTTTGAGACAGGTTCTACTGTCAATTCCTGAAAGCGCGGATCGTTCCGGAGGGGATCGAACATCGGATCGAGCCGGAGCAACGCAGGAGTGAGCGGCAGGCCCGTAGCCAGCGGACCGCTACCCGGTATTGAGAGTAGTTTCTGTAAAGCGGCGATGGCTCGGTCGAATTCCCCCGTTTGCGCTGCCACGCGGGCGAGAATTTCGATCGCCTGGGGGCCGGCCAACGCGTCCTTCTCGATTGGGACAATGGCCATGGCCTGTTCCGACAGAGCTAAAGTCGTGGCTTTGTCACCGAGGCCCATATTGGTCAGCGCCAGATCTCCAATGAGCAGGTAATTTTCCGGCTGTTCTTTGAGAAACGCTTCCAGTTCACTACGAGCCTGTCGCCAGCTCTCACGGGCAGCGGCTTGCTCGCCGGCAATCTCCTGTGCCCAGCCTAACCAAAAACGGAGTTCGCCATTGTAAAAACCGAGCGCCGGATCAGGGTTGGCAAGTATTTCCTTTAGCCGAGCAATGATTTGTCCAGGGCGACGTTCCAAGATCGCCTGGTAAACTTGCGTTTCCAACGCCGTTGGGTGGTCTGCATTGGGATGCAGCGGGGCGAGGAGTGCAGCAGCCCGCGGAAGGTCACCCTCGGCTTGTGCAATATTCGCCTTGATCGCGAGCGTATCCACGTCGTCAGGCGTAATATTAAGAGCCTGATCACACTTTCGCAGTGCCTCGGCGAAGCGCCGAAGTATCATGCAGGATTGTGCGTGCAGGGTAAGTAGGGAAACATTGCGCGGGTCAAGCCGTTCGGCTTCGTTGAAGTAGGACTCACTCTGATCCCACTGACCTTGCCTCCGCGTGACATAGGCCAGCGATTCAGGAATCCGGCTGTTATTGGGCAGGAGCTGACGTGCTTGCTCAAAGTAACGCACCGCCGTGTCGTAATCCTTCAGGCAGGCGTAGTAGTAATAGCCCTTGGCATGTAGCGCCTCGCCAAGATCGGGCTGAAGAGTGAGCGCGTTTTCGGCTGCTTGCCGCGCCTCTTCACGCAGGGCAACGGTTGGTTGAAGAGTAAGTGCGCGGTAGCCGAACGCATCTACGTATGACAGCAGCGCCCAACCAAGCGCAAACTTCGGGTCCAGCCTCACCGCTTCTCTGAGATATTTCTGCGCGGCGAGGGTATTGCCGGGTGAATTTCCCGTTTTCAAGGTATAAGCGAGACCACGCAGATAGGCATCGTAAGCCTCGGGGTTGTCTGTCGGCCTAGCCGCAATGACTTGTTCTTCCTGCCCGGTAAGTTTCGCCCGCAACTTATCGGCAATAGCTTTTGCGACCTCGCTCTCGACGGAAAAGATGTCGGTGAGTCTCCGATCGAAGGTCTCTGCCCAGAGATGAGAGTCATTCGTGGCTCTAATCAATTGCACACTCACGCGCACCTGATCATTTGTTTTCTGGACACTGCCTTCCAGGAGATTGGCGACACCGAGTTGCTTCGCAATCTCAGAAAGTTTTTGAGATGTGTTCTTATAACGCTGCGTGGACGTGCGCGAGATTACTTTGAGATCCGCGATCTTTGAGAGCCGGGTCAGAATTTCGTCCTGAATCCCATCGGTGAAGTAGGCGTTGGATTTTTCCTCACTCAGGTTTTCAAATGGCAGAACGGCAATAGATTTTTCATTCGGTAATGGCGCCGGGGCGACAAAAAAGAAAGAGTAGGCAACTGCCGCGGCGGCAAGGAGCGTCACCGCCAGAGTGAGTAACACGCCCCGCTTATGACGTTTTATTTTGCTAACAATAGATCCAGCGCGCGCTTTGGTCTGCGACAATGAGCCGTCCGTTTCCAGTTCCCCCTTGAGAATGCGCAGGTCGGCGAGCATCTCCCTGATCGTCTGGTAACGTTCATCACTGTTTTTGCGCAAAGCCTTTTGCAGAATGGATTCGAGTTTGCGCGGAACATCCGGGAGTGCAGCCGATAAAGGTGGCGGCTCCGTTGTCAGGATGGAGGCAATACAGTCGCTCGGCGTTTCGCCGCGGAACGGCGGGCTCCCGGCCACCATTTCGTAAAGCACCACGCCCAAGCTCCAAATATCCGAGCGCGCGTCTACCTTCTGGCCGCGGGCCTGTTCCGGAGACATGTAACGCGCTGTGCCTAACACTAACCCCGGCCGCGTTTGCAGCGAGCCCGTTGTGTCGATCGCGTGATCGTCCGACGCAAGCCTTTGCTCGGTCAGCTTGGCAATTCCGAAATCGAGCACCTTCGCGTATCCGTCCGGTCGCAACATGATGTTCTCCGGTTTGATGTCGCGGTGCACGACGCCGGCTTCGTGCGCGGCAGCCAGCGCGGAGGCCACTTGCACAGCGATTTCCAGTGCCGCATGTGGATTTATCTTCCCGCTCGCGATCGACGCCCGCAGCGTGACGCCTTCGATGAACTCCGTCGCAATGAACTGCCGGTTTCCCTCCGTGCCAATCTCGTAAACGGTTAGAATGTTCGGATGATTTAAGGACGACGCAGTTCGCGCTTCATTTTTGAACCGGCTCAACTGCGTCTCATCCGTCGTCAGGCTTTCTGGGAGCAGCTTGAGCGCGGCTTTGCGACCGAGTCGCTCGTCGCGCGCAAGATAAACTTCACCCATTCCGCCGACGCCGATGAGTGACTCGATCCGGTAATGACCAATCAATTTTCCGACTAATGCGCCGGTCCTGTCGTTAGTCACAAGCTCGGGAGCGACCTGGAAGGCCGGTAATTCGATAAAGTTCTCCGACCGCTCATAAGAGGTGAGCAAAGACCCCACCTCGCGGCGCAGGCCTTCGTCACCGTGACACGCCTCATCAAGGAATGCGGCCCGCTCCCCGGGTGCACGTTCGACAGCTGACTGGAAAAGATCGTTGACCTCTTTCCAGCGCTCAGCCTTCATCAGGTTTCTTCCCCGCTCAGCGCCCGGTAAAGCCAGGCCTTGGCCATGGTCCACTCGCGCTCCACCGTTCGCGGAGAGAGTTTCAGGAATTCAGCCGTCTCTTCGACAGTCAAACCACCGAAGTAGCGCAGTTCAACAATCTGATTTTTGCGCGGGTCCTGCGCGGCCAGGCTTTCCAACGCTTCATCGAGGGCGAGTAATTCTTCCGATCGCTTTTCTGTTACTAATGCAGCTTCATCCAGCGTTACTTTCAACACGCCGCCGCCACGCTTGAGTGAGTGGCGTTCACGGGCATGGTCCACCATGACGCGCCGCATCAACTGCGCGGCCGCCGCGATAAAGTGGGTCCGGCCTTGCCAGACCGGCTTCGTATTATCGACCAGCCGCAGATAGGC
>JBKPLM010000312.1:0-4883 GCA_046731655.1 Verrucomicrobiota bacterium
GTGCAATCGAGTGCAAGACCGCGACGTCGCTGGCGGTCGGTTAGCATTGCGATAGGTCTGCTGGCCGCCATTTTGGTTTTCGCTTTTGGCATCAAAGCGCTGCAAATCCGCAAGATGGTGTCGACGCCGATGGTGATGCCGCCGACGACTGTGTCGAGTGTAACCGTCAAGGAAGAAAATTGGGCGCCGACGCTTTCGGCGGTAAGTTCGCTTTCGGCCGTGCAAGGCGCAATCATAGCCGCTGAACTGGGCGGTGTGGTAAGTGACATCAAGTTCGAAAACGGCGGTGTCGCCAAAAAAGGAGACGTAATCATGAAACTAGACGCCTCCCAGGAGGAAGCACTTTTGCGATCCGCAGAAGCCGAAGCCGAGCTGGCACGCCAGGACTTGGAACGAACTCGCGGCCTTGCCTCACAGAAGGTGGTCTCGAAAGCTGAACTCGATACCGCGGAATCGAAATTCAACAGGCTAAACGCCGTTGTCGATCAGATGCGCTCTAATATTCGGAAGAAGACGCTTGTCGCCCCTTTTGATGGCCAGCTTGGCATTCGTCAGGTGAATGTTGGGCAAATGATCAACGCGGGCCAACAAGTCGTGCCGCTCACTTCGCTCGACCCCCTCTTCGCCGATTTCGCGTTGCCCCAACAATATCTTGGTCAGTTAACGCCGGGCTTGGAGGTGCACGTGACCACGGACGCTCTTCCCGGCCGTGTATTCCCCGGAAAGTTGACTGCAATTAACTCGATGGTCGATTCGAGCACGCGCAACATCACGCTGCAGGCGACGCTTGAGAATCCCGATCACGCGCTGCGCCCGGGAATGTTCGCGAAAGCGGAAGTCACATTGCCGGAAAAACACAAGGCGCTTGTCGTTCCGGGATCCGCAATCTCGTACGCGCCATTCGGGGACTCGGTTTTTGTGATTGAGAAAAAGAAAGACGAAAAGACCGGCAAAGAATCGCAAGCGATTCGACAGCAATTTGTGCGCGTCGGTGAAGCACGCGGCGATCTCGTCGCCATTACGCAAGGATTGAAAGCCGGCGAAACCGTCGTGAGTACGGGAGTTTTCAAACTGCGAAACGGAATGACGGTGACGGTGAACAACGATCTGGCGCCGAACCCGCAGGTAAATCCGAACCCAGTCGATTCGTAACGATCGAAGAGCACATGCAATCGTTTACTGACCTTTTCATCAAGCGCCCGGTGCTGGCGCTGGTAGTTAGCTTTGTGATCCTGATCGCCGGTTTGCAGGCGATGAAGACGATCAACGTGCGCCAATATCCGCGCAGCGATATTGCGGCGATCACTGTCAGCACGGTTTACGTTGGCGCGGATGCCGAGCTCGTCAGGGGTTTTATCACGACGCCGCTCGAGCGCGCAATCGCCGCAGCGGACGGCATTGATTACATCCAGTCCCAAAGCAAACAGGGCGAATCACTGATCACTGCGCGATTAAAATTGAATTACGACGCGAACAAAGCGTTGTCGGACATCAGCTCGAAAGTGAATGCGATCCGGCGCGATCTGCCGCCGGACGCGGAGATTCCGGTTATCAGCATTGAGGCGGCCGATTCCCAATTCGCTTCGGCTTATCTCAGTTTCACTTCCGACATTCTTCAGCCGAACGAAATTACCGATTATCTCGTGCGACTGGTGCAGCCGCGTCTCACGGCAGTCGGTGGCGTGCAAAAGGCAGACATTCTCGGCGGCCGCACGTTCGCGATGCGCGTCTGGATGAAACCGGATCGAATGGCAGCGCTAAACATCAGCCCGGCGCAAGTGCGCAACATGCTTGCGCGAAATAATTTTCTCGCCGCCGTCGGTAACACGAAAGGCTCGCTGCTACAGGTCAATCTGACCGCCAACACCGATCTGCACACGGTGGATGATTTCAAAAAACTAGTCATTCGCCAGGAGAAAGGAAATCTCGTCAGGTTAAGCGACATCGCGGACGTGGAGCTCGGCGCGGAAGATTATAACACCGAAGTTCGCTTCTCCGGGCAGAAAGCGGTTTTCATGGGTATTTGGGTCCTGCCAAACGCAAACTCGGTGGACGTAATCAAGCGTGTCCGCCTGGAGATGGACCAAATCCAAAAGGAACTGCCCGCCGGCATGAAAGGGGAGATCGCTTACGACGCTACGGCGTACATTAACGATGCCATCCACGAGGTCGTAAAAACTTTGATCGACACATTGCTCATCGTGGTGGTCGTAATCTTCTTGTTCCTCGGCTCGTTACGCACGGTGCTCGTTCCGGTCGTCGCGATTCCAATTTCGCTTATCGGCGCGTTATTTCTCATGCAGGTATTCGGCTTTACGCTGAACCTGCTCACGCTGCTGGCGATTGTGCTTTCAGTCGGATTGGTCGTGGATGATGCCATCGTTGTTGTCGAAAACGTCGAGCGGCATCTGCGCGATGGCATGTCGCGCATGAATGCCGCCCTCGTCGGCGCGCGCGAATTGATCGGGCCAATCATCGCGATGACGATCACGCTGGCGGCGGTCTATACGCCGATCGCGCTGCAAGGCGGTTTGACCGGCGCGCTCTTTCGCGAATTCGCGCTGACCCTTGCGGGTGCGGTTTTCATTTCGGGCGTCGTCGCACTGACACTTTCGCCGATGATGTCGGCAAATCTGCTGCGCGCCGGCCACGCCGACAAGGGGTTTAGCGGGGTTGTTAATCGAACGTTCGACCGCTTCCGGGATTGGTACGGAAGTCATCTCGATCGCACACTGAATGCGCGGCCCGCAGTCTACATTTTTTGGGGCGGCATTTCGCTCCTCGCGGTCCTCATGTTCGCGGCGATTCCGAAACTTGGGACGAAGGAGTTGGCGCCGAAAGAGGATCAGGGTGTGATCTTTGGAATCATTACCGCGCCGGCGAACGCGACCATCGACGACACCATCCGTTACGCAGACGCTGCAGGAAAAGTCTTTCAAAACATCCCCGACACGCGGTTCACCTTCCAACTCACGTTCCCGGACAACGGATTCGGCGGAATGGTTTTGAAACCGTGGGGCGTTCGCAAAACGCCGACCAAGGCCTACCTGCCGCAAATTCAGGCAAAACTCGGCGCGATTCCTGGCATCCAAATGTTTCCGATCATGCCTTCGGCGCTTCCCGGCGGGGACAATTTTCCGGTCAGCTTTGTGATCACCTCGACCGCCGACCAGGAACGGATTCTCGAATTCGCGAAACAGATTTTCGGAAAAGCAATGCAGGCGCATATTTTCCAATTCGGCGACATCGATACGAAGATCGACCAGCCCCAGTCGGCGATTGTTTTCGATCACGATAAAGTCGCGGCGCTCGGCCTCGACATGCAGCAAGTGGGCGCCGATATCTCGGCCAGCATCGGCGGCAATTATGTCAATCGGTTCAACATCGAAGGGCGCAGTTACAAAGTGATTCCCCAAATCAAGCGCGTCGATCGATTGAATCCTGAGCAGTTGAAGAATATTTACGTCAGCGGACCGAACAACCAGCTCGTCCCGCTGAGCACTGTCGCTTCCATCAAGCCCAAAACCGTCGCGCGTTCGCTCAACAGGATGCAACAACTCAACGCGGTAACCATCAGCGGGGTTCCAGCTGTTTCGCTCGATGCTGCTCTGAAGTTTCTGCAGGATGAGGCAAACAAGATTCTGCCGAAAGGTTACGTGCTCGATTACACTGGCGAGTCGCGCCAGTTGCACACCGAAGGCAGCAAGTTTCTGGGTGTATTTTTGCTTTCACTGGTGCTGATCTTTCTCGTCCTGGCGGCGCAGTTCAACAGCTTCCGCGATCCGTTCATTATTCTGTTGGGATCAGTCCCGCTCGCCATGTTCGGCGCGGGTCTCTTCATGTTTTTGAAAATGCCGTTCGGACAGTTCTTCACCGATCGTTGGACTACGTCGTTCAACATCTACTCGCAAGTCGGGCTCGTGACGTTGGTCGGTCTTGTTTCGAAAAACGGAATTTTGATTGTTCAGTTCGCGAATGAATTGCAACGGCAAGGTCACACAAAGCTTGCGGCGATCGCGCAAGCTGCGCGCATTCGTTTGCGTCCGATCATGATGACGAGCGTTGCAACTGTCGCCGGTCACTTTCCGCTCACACTCGTGACTGGTGCCGGCGCCGCGGCACGAAATTCGATCGGTCTTGTGCTTGTTGGCGGAATGACGATCGGAACGATCTTCACTCTGTTCATTGTGCCGTCGCTTTACATGCTCATCGCGAAGGAGCATCACGAAAAATCGCTCATGGACGTAGGCTGGGAAGGCGCACCGGAAGAGGTGGATCGTGCACCGGAAATGGAACCTGCGCTCGCGTCAGATGGAGACGGGAACGGTTGGAAACAGGCGTGACTTAACGTTTTGTGGGGCGCGCTAGCGCGCTGAGGAGAAAAACAAAAGCCTCGGCGGGTTTTCCCACCGAGGCTTTTGCTTTCTTAGCGGATCTCTCGGCCGCCAGTCGCCCCGCATGTGCTAGACACGCGGGGCACTATTTCAGCCTTAGGCGGCTCGCTGTTGGCGAGGGGATTGTTGTGGTACAGAGCTAAACTCAAGAACATCCTCGGAGATTTTAGTAATCGCCCAAGGTTCCGGAGTACTCTGCATAGGCACGTTCACTTCCACGATCTTGCGACCCACTGGTCGCAATGATTTAATCGAGAAGCCTTCCGCTGCCGTTACGATGTAGCCTTGGCCACTTTGCTGGCAAAAGAATGTCCCGCTCTCTCCGCGCAACGCCTCTGCCAGGTCGGGATGTTGAATTGTCCCGTTCAATGGTAGTTTTGTTTGCATCTTTCCAACGTCGCGCAATGCTGGATGATCGCCAGGTAACTTAGGTTGCCTTTTTCATTTCTCGATCGTTGAGCGTTCCGGGGGAAGAGCGCAGCTTACGGT
>JBKPLM010000313.1:0-3030 GCA_046731655.1 Verrucomicrobiota bacterium
CCATAGCCCATCAGCTCGCCCAAGCCTGCAACAAACCCGACAACTGCCGCGCTCGCGCCTAACGAACCGAGATACGGACCTATGATTCCGCGAGCGCCTTCATAGGTAAAATCGGCAAAAAAATTGGCGATGCCGATGATGACGACAAAATGCAGGGCCGATCTGTTTCTCATTAGTCACTATTAATCGTTGCTTTGATCCACGTTGCTCGCATTTCGTCATTTGATTAATTCGTGTTTATTCGTGTGCGATTTACACATGAAGGTTCTTGGAATCATCGGCGGCCTCGGTCCTGAAAGCACGATTGATTATTACGGAAAGATCGTCGCGCTTTACCGGGGGCGAACGCAGAACGGGAGTTACCCGCAATTCATCATTAACAGCATTGATCTGAAAAAGGGACTCGATTTCATGGAGGCAAACAATCTCACCGCGATGGCGGATTACCTAGTTGAGGAAATCGGCAAGCTTGGGCGAGCTGGCGCGACTTTCGGCCTGATCTCGGCGAACACCCCTCACATCGTTTTCGACGAGGTCGCGTCCAAGTCGCCAATTCCACTGATCAGTATCGTCGAAGCAACTTGTGCAGCGGCGAAAGCGCGGGAGTTGAATCGGCTCGCCTTGTTCGGAACGCGCTACACCATGCAGGCTACTTTTTATCCTAAGGTTTTCTCGCGAGACGGAATCGAGCTTCTCGTGCCAGCTCCGGAGGATCAGGCTTATATTCACCACAAGTATCTGAATGAATTGGTCTCAGGGAAGTTTCTGTCGGAGACACGCACGGGGCTGCTGGCAATTGTCGATCGCCTAAAAGAAAGCAGCGACATCGAGGGCGTTATTCTCGCCGGGACAGAATTGCCGCTGATTCTGCGTGATTCAGAACACAACGGGATTCCGTTTCTCGACACGACAGAGATTCACTGTGAAGCAGCAGTCACTGAAATGTTATCCTAAGCGACACTTCGGTCGCGAACCGCGATGAAGGATAATTCGAGCAGGATCGTCACTCTGGTTCTTCTTGGCTGGCTATGCTTTGCGGTGGGGCTAGGTGGCTGGTTTTATAATGCAAGCGCGCTAGCAGTGGCCGCGACAGTGTGGACGTTGACCGCGGTTGTCCTACTCGCATGTTGGAAAATCATCCCAATCAAAGTGTGGGCGCTGAATGTCGATGTTAGCTGGCTGGTGTTACTTCACGTGACACGATTATTTGCCGGCGCGTACTTTCTCGTGCTTTGCCAGCGCGGCCAACTGCCGTGCGCGTTCGCAACACCGGCGGGTTGGGGTGACATTGTTATTGCTATCCTGGCTTTGGCTGTAGCAAGCGCAATACGCACTGGTTTTGCGAAGCCGCTTTCGCTTACCTGGAACACACTGGGACTTATCGACATCACTTTTGTTATCTTCAGCGCGCTCCGATTTGGCTTAAAAGACTGGCAGTCGATGCACGCGCTGCGGGAACTTCCACTCAGTCTTCTCCCGACATTTCTGGTCCCGCTTATCATCGCGTCACACATCTTGATTTTCGTGCGGCTGACACGAGCGGGGCCCAGGTGCAGTAATCATTAGTCAATACAAACTGGGACGCGCAGCTTTGAAACCAAGTTAATCTTGCTAAAGCGCCCGAACTTCAGACAGGCTCGTGCCTATGTTTTCGAAAGAGATGAAGCACGCGGTTGAGTTTGCCTTTGCGCTTGGGCTGGTTATGGCGGCGATTCCTCGCGACGTCACAGCCTCTTCCACTAGTACGATCTACTCCTTCGGCACGATAGAGCCGGACGGCGCGGTGCCAAAGGGTTCGCTGACTTATGTGAACGGCTTGCTTTTCGGGCGCACAACTACAGTCACATCCGGGCACGGCAAAGGTGTGATCTTCCATTTCGATCCCAACAACGTGGGATCGACTTATTCAATCGATCACATTTTCACTGGCAACCCCGACGGCGACAATCCCCGTCATGACGCGATGACCCCGTTTAACGGTCAATTGTACGGGACCACGTTGGAAGGTGGAACGCACAACAACGGGATCATCTTTTCGATCGGTCAGGATGGCACTGGTTACCAGGTGCTCCTGAGCCTTCACAACTCCATCGGCGATGAGTCACATAGCTGTTTTGTGATCGCCAACAACATCCTCTACGGCATGACAGCGTCCGGAGGAGCTGACGATGAAGGTGTCATCTTTTCCTTTGATCCGGCCGCACCGACGCCTACCCCGACAGCGACGCCTACACCCACTCCGGCGAATTTCCAAACCTTATACTCTTTCGCGTGTATAGCACTGGGCAAGGAGCCGCATGGGCGGCTCACACTGGATCCCAATGGGACCACCTTGTATGGGATGACACGGAAAGGCGGCGGGCGCGGATTTGGCGTCGTGTTCAGCATCGACACGAGCGGCAACAATTACACTGTCTTGCACGACTTTAATGGCGGAGATTTAGACGGCGCAACAAGCGACCACGGTTACGTTGTTCAGTCAGGCGACAGGCTCTACGGTATGACAACCAACGGCGGGCATCATAGCAACGGGGTCATCTTCTCGCTCAAAACGGACGGCAGCTCATTCCGGTTGCTTCATGAGTTTGGTGAAACCCATCACGATGGCAAAAATCCCTACGGTTCGCTTCTCCTGGATGGCGACAAGCTCTACGGCACGACCGCCAATGGCGGCGACTATGACATGGGCACTGTCTTCGTCATCAAGACCGACGGCCATGAGTACCAGCGCCTTTACAGCTTCGCTGGGAAGTCAACTAATGGGGACGGCTCTAAACCGATCGATAACGTGATTCTCGTTAACGGAGCGCTCTATGGCATGACGACGGAAGGCGGCGCTAGCGGCCACGGCGCCATTTTCAAGATAAGTCCAAACCCGAGGTCTCGTCCAACTCCAGTGCCCAGGCCAACGCCGCCGCCCCCTTGAGATAAGGAGCACCACGACTTGAAACGTGTTGCAAATCGTCCTCCTCGTCGTCCTCGTCCTCGTTAGTCGAAAATGGAAAGATCGAGGACGAGAAGGATTTACGA
>JBKPLM010000314.1:0-26528 GCA_046731655.1 Verrucomicrobiota bacterium
GGTTCTGTCTAAAGACGCAGCCAAAGCGAGAGCATTTGGCCGCAACCGCGCTCAGACGTCAGTTTGGCGTCGAGTGCTTCTCGCCCCGATTGCGTTTCCGAAGGATGACCCAAAGGGGCCCGGTTTGGTTCGTAGAAGCGATGTTTCCTGGGTATCTGTTCGCAAAATTTGTCTATTCGACGCAACATCGCGCCGTTGAAAGTTCTCATGGAATCCGAGGGATTGTCCATTTTGGAGATCGGCTGGCAACCTTGTCTGAAAATATTGTGACTGCACTCCAATTGAGAGTGGGTTCGGAAGAGCTTGTGACTCTCGATTGCTCCATCAAAGTGGGCCAATCTGTTCAAATCGTCGATGGACCCTTTCAAGGGCTTGAAGTCGTGGTTACTCATCTCCTTCCCGCGAAAGAACGGATCCGTGTCCTTTTTGATTTTCTCGGACGGTCCGTGGAAATGGAAGTTTCGATGGCAAAAGTGCTCGCAGCGTAAGGCTGATCTCGCAGGTTACTCGGGCCTACAACCTCGAATAAAAGTACGTCGCGACGCAGACAAAGAAATCGGTCTGCAATTGTCGGGCTCGCTTCCCGAGTAAGTCTTAATCACCAGGGAGATTAATTGCATCCGCGGGTTGGATTCGTGAGGTAACTTACGTGCTGCGTACAAGCATTGTGCACAAATCTGCAACGCCGTTTCGGGATGGTGCGCGATACAGGGTTCGAACCTGTGACCCCTACCGTGTCAAGGTAGTGCTCTACCACTGAGCTAACCGCGCGGCCCGAATAAGCACTGATAACTGATCGGGGACTAGCTACGAGTCAAGCGAGATGTAGGCAGCAGGATAGCAAGCCGCCCAACTCTTACAAAATTCCACCCGCGCTAAAAATGCTATCGTTTGTGTTGCCACTTCGTGACTGGACAACTTCGATGTGCAGGACGACTGTTCGCGTCTCGTGAGTGCCCTGTTTTTCAAACAATTTTTGAAACGACCGTTTCAGATTGCATCAATCATCCCCAGTTCGAAGGCGCTGGTGGAGCGTGTCGCCAGCAAGATGGATTTTAGCCAGCCCCGTGTGATCGCCGAGTACGGGCCGGGTGAAGGAGTACATTCGCGCGAGATTGCACGACGGATGTGTCCCGATTCAAATCTGCTTCTGTTCGAGTTGGACCGAGCGTTCGCACGCGATCTGGAACGTCAGTTTGCCGGCGACCAGCGTGTGCGTGTGATTCATGGCGATGCAGCGTCGTTACCGCACGAACTGAAACGTCACGGCGTCGATTGCTGCGACTATATTCTTTCGGGTATTCCGTTCAGCATCCTTAAGATTGAGAAGAAACGCGCTCTCTTGCAAAAAACATATGACGCGCTGGCGCCTGGTGGCAGTTTCATCATCTATCAAGTCACGAACGAATTGAAGCAGCACGCGACCCTCTTCGAGCACGCCGAGTCAGAGTACTTCCTGCAAAATATACCTCCGATGTTCATTACTGTATTTCAGAAGATGCATTCCCATGATCGCCAAAAACGTGGGGGCCTGCAGGGGGCGAACCTTAGCGTTAGCGCACACCGTTCGGCATGACGGAGAAGCCGACCCGAACAGAAAAAGATTCGATGGGCGAGATGACGCTTCCGGCGTCTGCTCTCCATGGCGCGTCGACTCACCGCGCAGTGTTAAATTTTCCGGTTAGCGGTTATCGGTTTTCGCGGCCCTTCATTCGCGCTCTTGGCTTGATCAAATGGGCTGCCGCACAAGCAAATCATGATCTCGGTCTGCTTGATGCGGAGCGTTCCGCGTTGATCGTCCAGGCGGCTGAAGAAGTGCTTGAAGGGAAACTCGACGACCATTTTCCGCTCGACATTTTCCAGACCGGTTCGGGCACGAGCACAAACACGAACGCTAACGAAGTCATCGCGAATCGGTGTGCCCAGCTCGCAGGCAAGGCGATCGGGTCGCGTGAGCACGTTCACCCGAACGATCACGTGAACATGGGACAATCGAGTAACGACGTGATTCCGTCGGCGATTCACATTAGCGCGGCCGAAGAATTGAAGAACCATCTGATCCCGGCTCTGGCAAAATTGCACGCTGCGCTTGAGGCCAAGGCGAAAGAGTTCTGGAACATCATAAAAATTGGTCGAACCCATTTAATGGATGCGACACCAGTTCGTCTCGGGCAGGAATTCTCCGGCTACGCGCAACAGGTTGCTTATGCCAAGGAACGCGCGCAGAAGTCGATCGAAGCTTTGCGTGAGCTGGCACTCGGCGGAACCGCGGTGGGCACCGGTTTAAACCGTCATATTAATCTTCCAGAAAAAATGCTGCGGCATTTGGAGCAGCGCACCGGCATCGCTTTTTACGAGGCAAAAGACCACTTTGAAGCACAAGGCGGAAAGGACGCGGTCGTTGAAGCGAGCGGTCATTTGAAGACGATTGCGGTCAGTTTGTTTAAGATTGCAAACGACATCCGCTGGCTCGGGAGCGGTCCCCGATGCGGGATCGGTGAAATCCAACTTCCCGCGACGCAACCTGGCAGTTCGATCATGCCAGGGAAAGTGAACCCGGTGATGTGCGAATCGGTGATGATGGTATGCGCACAAGTGATCGGCAATGACACGGCGATTACCTGGGCTGGCGCGAATGGAAACTTCGAGCTCAACGTCATGATGCCGGTGATGGCGCATAATCTTCTCGAGTCAATCCGGCTTCTGGCCAATGTGGTCGATGTTTTCTCCGACAAATGTGTCCGTGGCATCATCGCGAACGAGGAGCGCTGCCGTGAATTGATTGAGCTATCCATGGCCATGGTAACGAGTCTCGCGCCCAAGATCGGCTACGATCGAGCAGCTGAGATCGCGAAAGAAAGCGCAAAAACCGGTCGCACTGTGCGCGAAATCGCCCGCGAGAGAAAAGTTTTGCCCGAAAGAGAACTAGACCGCGCGCTAGATCCGGTGAAAATGACCGAGCCAGGCGACAAAGAAGGTTAGTTTTTTAGTCAGGCCCGACAGACGATGGTTGCAAAGCTCGAAGGCCCGCAATTCTCCGGCGGAGCAAACATCGCAATCAAATGCCCCAGCCATATGTACGACCAGACGTTGGCCTTCTACCGTGACACGCTTGGTCTGCCTTTAATCGAAGAAGAAAAGGACGGCTGTATTTTCCAGTTCGGCCCGAATCGGCTCTGGATCGACCACGTCCCGAACCTGAGTCATCCAGATATCTGGCTGGAACTGGAGACAAACGACACGGAAGCCGCCGCATCCTTTCTGAAAGTGCACGGTGTGACACGGCGCGATGAGGTTGAGCAACTGAGCGAGGACTTCAACGGCTTCTTCATTTCCGCGCCGAACGGCGTGATTCATTTGGTCGTTGGTCCAGAGGCCTAGCCGAATGTGGAGGTCCAGACCGCTGCAACATTACAACGGTCATGTCTCCAACGTCTGACCTTCTAAGGAAATAACTTCAGCGTTAAGGGCCACGCCATCGTCCGACCCATGTGCTCCAGCCGTAAAAGCCCAGCTGCTCCAAATAACCGGATGTGGCTAGCGCGTCCACATCAGCTCGACTCGGAGTGATTTTGGCGTTGGCATCAGTGCCATAATAATCGTCAATGACCATCCAACAGCCATCCATAAATCTCTCCCGGTAACACTCGATGTCGCGCCGCTTGGCTGCATCGGCGTCAAGAATCAGGAGACCAACCTTGTCTGCACCCAGCGTCTCATTGACTGCAGAGATTGTTGCCGGATCAAAAGAACGGCCCTTGATAGTAGTGACCAACTCCGATACACGCTGCCTGGCAAGGTTCCGTTCCAAGTCGCGGAAAATATTGCGCGTACCGAGGCGCTTGTGTTTGACACTGCCACCCGGTTCGATGGCAATGAGCTTCTTTTGCGTTCCCGAATCGCGCACACCGAATGCTGCAGCAATCGTGGCCCCACCGACGAAGGCACCGATCTCGAGAATATTGCCGGAGCAAATTTTGGCGAAGTGGTAAACCAGAATCAGCACGTCCAGATGTAACATGGAATGTTTGTCGCGGATTTTCAGCAGCTTCGAGTGAATCGCCTCGTGCCGGTACTGCATCAGCACATACATCAGGTTCAGGCTATCGCTAAGCTGATTGCTGGGCTGTGATTGAACCGGCGATTTCGCGATCGCAGTAAAGCGCGGTGGACAATGTTGACCCATCACCACGAGATCGCGTTCGACACCATCGAGCTGCGCTACAGCAGGGAAAAATCCCCACCGCTCAAAGCCGAGACGTTGAAACAATCTCAAACTCGATTCGTTATGGCCGAAGATCAAACCGACCAGGGCTGTGATGCCCAGCGAGGGCGCGCGGGCGATCGCCCGTTCCAACAATCGCTGCCCCACGCCGCGACGCCGGAATCCTTGGTCGACATAAACGCTGATCTCCGCCGTGCCGCGATACGCACAGCGCGGCAGGAATTTTTTGAAATCGAGCCAGCCAATCACGCGACCTTCAGATTCCGCAACCCAAAAAGGATAATGCTCCGACGAATGTTCGCGGAACCATGGCAGCCGGGCTTCGACTGTAGTTGGTTCCAGCTCAGCCGTTACCATGCGTGTCTGAACGGTGGCGTTGTAAATCTGGACAATGACCGGCAGGTCAGCCTCAACAGCATCACGGATGATCATTTCGTACGAGATACAGTTTCATGCCGCGGACAAGTTAGACAGCGCACCCGGCGTTCAGCATTCACGGCTTACGTTTCTTGATCGGGCTCCGCTTTGCAGCGGGTGAAGTCGTCGGCATAAGCGTCGAACCAGTCGGGGAGGTCGCTGCTGGGCTGGGAACGGGAAATGCAAATGTCGGCGACGGTGACGCAGAAGCCGTCGCCGATACACCCGATGACGAAGACGCAGTTGCACTTGGCGACGCCATCGGACTCGACACCGGGCTGGGAGTAGGCGAAGGCGGGATGACATTTTCCCAGTGATGTAGCGGTACGCTCGCACCGCCGATGTCTTTGACGAGCGTTTCACAGCGAGCCTGAAGCTTTTCCAAATCCGGAGGACCAAATGGTTTGTCAGCGGTTTCGGGAAAGATCAGATAAGTCACCTTGAGATCGCTTACCGGGCGATTGTAAGGGGTCGAAAGTGTGTTGATCTCTTTCGCAATACGCAATGATGCCTCTCCGACCTTGTCGTTAGGCCCGACATCACCGACGAGTGCCGGATAAATCGAGTTGTCGAAAATGACGAGCGCGTAGTCACCGGGTTTAACCGGATCGCTGCCATGCATAAATGCACCTGGCACCACGATAAAGGGGTCGGTCGCGCCGATCAGAAAGCTGTATTTTTTTAGAGTGTCGATTTCCGCGCGCAACTGCGCAATCACGTTGCGCAGATCACGTTTACGGGCGGGACCTGTAGTGGAAAGCGCAAACTCAGCTTCCGCACGCCTCAGTCCCTCTTCGGTAGCTGCCAGATATGGATTACGCTCGGCCGTCTTCTTGGGCCAGCGGTAACTGGTGGACGGCTTGAAATTTGTAGGCGTGCCCGTGCTAATGGGCATCCGATCTGCATCAGAGCCGTCAGCATCTACATCCATATCTCCTTGGAGGAGGAGCACTTTTCGATGCGTTTGCGGATGCTGAAGCTGCAAGACCGTTTGGCAATCGAAAAAGTTGTGCCGTGAGAGAAGTAAATCGAGCCGGGCGAGGTTTTCGCGTAGCATTCTGACTTTCGTATCGTACAGCTGAACGTAGAGCGGCGAAACTGGGTTAGGCGACAACATCGTCGCTAATCCGGGCAACAGTGTCGGTAATTGCGGGCTGATCTTGGCCAGCTCTTCAATGGTTTTGTTTGGTGACGGCACTCGTGCCTGCAATTTGAGGTCGAGCACATAGCTGTCTTGCTCGGCGCGCTCTGTCGTTGCATCGGCGCCGGGTATCGTCTCGACCGTTGAATGGAGTGTGATCCCGTTGAACAATTTCGCCGTGTCCAATTTTCCAGTGATGAGAGGCGGCCGCGTCGGGCTGGGCGTCGGTGTCGCGATGACTTCCAATGGCGCAGCATGCTGCAGGCGTTCAAGCGAGATCCAGCGATAAACAATCGCGGCGAAAAGCGCGCTGAATATCACCAGCACGAGCCGCCGCCACGTCCGCAGACGAATTCTTCCCACGCGATTACTTTTTTACCCAGGCGACAATAGCCGCGATGACCCCGATCACACTTAGGATCGACATCATCCCTGCGGGCATGACTCTTCCGGTTCGCATGAATTTGGGAACGAACTGCGCAGCCAGCAAAAGCGAAATAATGAATGCAGTTGCCAACCCGATTGCGCGATGTTCGGGCAGAAGGAACGCGGCTACAAGTAGCAGTACCCCCGCGATGGATCCGGCAATGATCGACGCCACGCTGCCCGCCTTGACGTAGCCGACGACCCCTCCGGCGATCGTTAGAACTCCGAAAACAAAAAAATAAATTTTCGCTGCCTCCATTTAATTACGGCTGGCGCATTGGTAAGCCAACAGCTTTGCGCTGTCCAGTGATGGTTGTAACGGAATCGATCCATTTCAGTCTGATCGTGACTAGCTCCTTCCTTCGACCGGGCCTCCCGGTCCCGCCTATAGCGGGCGCAGGCTCGCGTCGTTGTAAAATTCGATCTGCCGCCCTCCGAGGCGGCGTATTACGCGCCATCCGTGACTTTTTGCAAACTCTCTGACGTCCGCTTCGGACATTTCCCGGAGAATTCGCAGCTCCGCAGGCTGTGTCACCAGGTACTCGGGCTTGTTCGACAGCATCTTTGCGATCTTCGTGGCTAGAGCTGGCAGATGCTCCTTCATGGATATTACGTCCTAACGGCTCGTCGCACGGTGTACGGCTGTGGCAGTTTTTTTTGCAGGCAGGTGTGGTGGTTGTTTTGGTTTTCGATTTAGAACCTGTCCAAGGGCGCGATGCGCCTTGCGATTGGGGGATGGACCGCGCGCGCTCGGTTTTTCCATATCGGAAGAGAAATTGAACCATGAGATCGGAAATTGCGAATCGGCTTAGTTGCGCAACTGGCGAGATCACTCTGATCGGCTAAGTTTCACAATGGTTTCGGAAACGATCGAGTTACGCGGGCATATCATTGATTCTCTCATTTTGCCTAAGGTTCTGGATCAGATTCTGACCCACGGCGGGAATTTTAAGATTGGCGAGATCAAGATTGGCGAAAAACGTGCGGACCAGAGCTTCGCGCGGATTGAAGTGTCAGTCGAAACAAGCGAAGCGCTTGACGAACTGGTCTTGCGCCTTCGCCAGCACGGAGCCGAAGTGATTGAGCGTGCAAATGTGCAAGTCGCCAGCGCGCCTGCGGACGGAGTCTTCCCCAGCGGTTTCTACGTGACAACTAATCAACAGACGTTTGTCCGCTTCGGAGGTAAGGAAATCGAGGTGCGGCCCGCGATGATCAACAGCGCGATTGCGCTTGATCGAAAAAAAGAATCCGCTCATGCGGTCAAATTTTTCGATGTGAATAAGGGAGACGAAATTGTGCTCGGCCATCAAGGGGTCCGCGTCGTGCCGGTGCAGCGTTCAACGACGCGCACCGATATCTTTCAGTTCATCAATACGATTGTTGATGCCGACGAACCAAAATCGGCCATCATTCGCGAACTCGGTGAAGAGTTGCGGCGCGCTCACACAGCGAAAGGTAAAATCGCGATTGTCGCCGGTCCCTCAATTGTACGAACCGGCGCAGGCCACCATTTGGTCCGTCTCGTTGAAGCGGGTTATGTCAATCGCCTTTTCGCCGGAAATTCATTTGCCGCGTACGATGTGGAACGCGCTCTCTACGGAACCTCGCTGGGAATGAATCCTGATCTTGCCTTTGCGCGAGGTGGACATGAGAACCATCTCCGGGCCATCAATACTATTCGCGCGGCTGGCGGAATTTCCCCTGCTGTGCGGCAAAAAATTCTCACGGGCGGCGTCATGCATGCCTGTGTTCGTCGCAATGTTGATATCGTGCTAACTGGCGCGATTCGTGACGAGGGACCGATTCCTGGGGTAACGACGGATGTAATTGAAGCTCAAAAAGTCATGCGGCAAAAGCTCGCCGATGTGACTCATGTGATGCTGCTGGCGACAATCCAGCATTCGCTTGCCGTGGCCAGCATGCTTGCGCCTGCGGCAAAGACAGTATGCGTCGATATTGATCCGGCTGCAGTGGAGCGCGCCGTCGAACATCAGCCCTTGCAATCAATCGGCCTGGTCACAGACGTGGAACCGTTTCTGCGAGAACTCGCCGATTATCTTACTGAGTCTCGCGTTCGCGAGTAAATTGGCAGTCCTATGCGTGAGCTGCTCCTCTGTCCGCCCGATTACTACGGCATCGAGTACGAGATCAATCCCTGGATGAACCGGGCGCGCGGTGCCGACGCAGCCGTGGTGCAAAAGCAGTGGAAACAATTGTATGCGCGGCTCTCGAATCTCGATTGCGAGGTTCATTTAATTCCGCCCCAGCCCGGGCTTCCCGATATGGTTTTCACGGCCAACGCCGGATTGACGGTTGGTCGCAAATTCATCCCCAGTAATTTTCGCCATAAGGAGCGCGCGGGCGAGCAGCCGCTCTTCGCGAAATGGATGGAACAACGCGGTTATGAAGTGGATTGGTTGTCGGAAAATCTTTATTTCGAGGGTGAGGGTGACGCGCTTTTTGGCGGCGACGCGCTCTTCTGCGGTTACAAATTTCGTTCAGACATTCAATCTCATCGCGCCTTGGCCGATATCCTTGGCTGCCTCGTTATCTCAGTGGAATTGGTCGATCCGCGCTTTTATCATCTCGACACCTGCTTTTGCCCGCTGCCGGACGGCTCGGCATTTTGGTTTCCGTCAGCGTTCGACGAATATGGCCAGCGCGCAATTCGCGAACACGTCACTGGTTTGATCGACGTTTCGCCGGAAGAAGCAACGCACTTTTCATGTAATGCGGTCGTCAACGAACGCGACATTGTCCTGCCCGAAGGCGCGCCGCGGCTCGTAGCGGCGCTGCAAGATCGCGGCTATCGCTGCCACGAATTGCCAATGAGCGAATTCATTAAGGCCGGCGGGGCCTGCAAATGCCTCACCATGTTTATGCCGCAACGAGAGAAGTGCTAAGCGGTAGGGACGGACCGCTGGGCCATCCGTAAGTTCGGCGCGCTCAGCGATCGCGCCCTACCGACTTCCGCTTTGCGCGGAGCGCGTCCTCGATCTTCGCAACTGGCGAGCAATTCATGACGTCATCTTTGGTCAGCCAGCCTTTGCGCGCGATCCCGATTCCGAACCACAAATCTTGCAATCGCTCGGTGCGATGTGCGTCCGGGTTAATCACACATTTAACACCTTTTTGTTTTGCCAGTGGCCACCACCTCCAGTCGAGATCGAGCCGTTTCGGCGCAGCGTTGAGCTCGATCCATGTCCCTGTGCGGGCTGCTGCATCGAGGATTTTGGGGATATCAATCTGATAGGGATCTCGTTTCAGGAGCAATCGGCCAGTTGGATGCGCCAGCATCGTAATGAAGGGGTTTTCTATGGCTCGGATCACCCGGCGAGTCATGTCCGCTTCACTTAGATTGAAAACGGAATGAACAGACGCAACCACATAATCCAGCTCTGTCAGAATTTCGTCCGGAAAATCAAGCGAACCGTCGCGCAAAATGTCGCATTCCACACCCGCAAAGAGGCGAAAACCGCGCAACTTCTTATTCAAGGCCCGAATGCTGGCGATTTGGAAGCGCAACTTCGCTTCGTTCAGTCCATGTGCCTGAGTCGAGCTGCGGCTATGGTCTGCGATCCCGAGGTACTCGAGTCCCAACTCCTGTGCAGCTTCCGCCATTTCTTCGATCGAGTTGTGCCCATCGCTTGCAGTCGTATGACAATGAAATGTGCCGCGCAGGTTTTCCTTCTCAATGAGTTTTGGCAGCGAATGCTTCTCGGCGGCTTCGAACTCCCCCCAATTCTCCCGTAACTCCGGCGGAATAAAATCGAGATCGACCGCGCTATACACGCCGGCTTCATCGTGCACCTTTGGAATTTTTTTTACCGGCCTTTTCTTTTTCGCCTTCGAATCGACCGGAAGCGGAGCGAGCCTGTATTCATTAAGCGTCCAGCCACGCTGAAGCGCGCGGCTGCGCAACTCGATGTTGTGTTCCTTATTTCCGGTGAAATAAGCGAGCGCGAAAGGATATTCGGTATTGCTCACCACTCGCAGGTCGCACTGCACTCCCGATCGCAGTCGCACGCTCGATTTGGTGGGCCCTTGCGCGATAATCGATTCCACCAGCGGGTGGGAAACGAAGAATTTTGTGATGCTCTCGGGTTTCTTTGTTGCCACCAAGAGATCCAAATCGTGTACGATTTCTTTTCTCCGCCGATAACTTCCGGCCAGATCGACCTGCAAAGCGCTGCCATGAGCTGCCAAATCAGCTCGCAACATTTCCGCTTCTGCTGCGATCTGCCCAAATTGAAATGAACCGGCGTGTGCTGCGCGTTTTGCAATGATGTCACAAAGCTTTTGCTGAGTTGCTTCACCAAAACCGGGCAATTCGGCGACACGTCCGGTTTCGCATGCTTTCTGCAACTGCTCGATGGAACTGATTTGAAGCTTGTCATAGAGAGCCTTGATCTTCTTGGCTCCAAGCCCGGGCAGTGAAAACAATTCAAGAATTCCGGACGGGAATTCCGCGCTCAATTCCTGCAAATATTTCAGCGACCCAGCCGCGGCGAGTTCCTTGATCTTAAGAGCGATGCTCTTTCCGATTCCCGGAATTTTCGAAAGCGCTTCTTCATCCTGAAAATTGGTGACATTTCCTCCAAAGGTTTCGATTGCACGCGCAGCATTTGTATAAGCCCTGATTTTGAAAGGGTTTTCGTTCTTCAATTCCAGCAGCGTCGCGATTTGCTCGAGCACACCGGCGATTTCCTCTTTCGTCATTAACAAGACCGTTAACCCAGATCGACGTGTCGTCGATAGTTGAGTGTTTACGGACTCCACAAGGGATCGGCACTAACAACGTGTGCACTCGGTAAACGAAGAGGCTTAAATCAAGGCAGTAGTCTCAGGGCGCGACCAAGCTCCAGCCAACGGGAACAGTTGGGCCGTACGCGCCGCTGACAAAAATGTTGTTGTTCAGGTACCAGATTGCTGTTTGACGCGTGCCGGCGTGGTAAAGCACATAGTCCGGTTTCCCGTTACCGTTAAAGTCGGCTGTGGCCACCACTGCCCAGCCACTGGGAAGAGTCGGCCCCCAGGCGGCGCCAATAAGGGTCAGTCCCGATAAATAGCCAATAGCTGTCGAGCCTGAACTGGGATGGAATAAGAGATAATCTGTGTGGCCGTCGCCATCAAAATCCGCTGCACCCACCACTGCCCAGCCGGGCGGGAGCGTCGGCCCGTAGCCGCCGCCAACGTAAACGTTATTGTTCAGATACCAGACGGCTGTTTGACGGGTGCCGGCGTTGTAAAGCACGTAATCGGGTCTGTTATCGCTGTTAAAATCCGCTGCGCCCACTAATTCCCATCCGTTAGGAAGGGTCGGGCCGTAAGCACTCCCGATCAATGTTGGCCCAGACAAATACCAAAGCGCCGTCCGGTGCGTACTGGGCGTGAACAGGGCATAATCTGAATGACTATCGAGGTTGAAATCGGCCACTGTCCTCAGGCCCCAGCCAGCCACCAGAGTCGGCCCGTACGCGGCCCCGACATAAACGTTGTTGTTCAGGTACCATATCGCGGTTTGGCGCGTGGTGACATTCCGCAGTACATAGTCCGGACTGCCGTCATTGTTGAAATCACTTACTGCAGCTCTCGCCGCACCCGCAGCTTGTGGCCCGTTCACTAAATCGTAACCAACGACATCAAGATTAATACCTTCAGGAGATGTCGCTGCGATGTCAGAATATTGTCCCGCGCAACCGAATGCGTTCTGGACGTACGGATGCGCTTGTGGGCAAGCCGTGCTCAGCCAATCACCGAAATCGCCGCCTGGATTCTGATTGAAACTGACAATATTTGTCGCCCCGCCGTTGATCGAGAAATAACGGCTACCGTTGCTAGTAATATTTCTGACGCCAGACGACGACCAACTGAACAAATCCTGCGGATTAAGATCGTTTCCAGTATGGCCGAGGCGGGAACCAAGAGCGATAACCTCGTCCACTTCGTGCTCCGTCGAACGCTGTGCGTCCAGGTTGGTGGCACTGGGAGGCCGGGTGAACTGATAAGGCGCCGAGGAATTTAGTGTAACAATTCCATCGAATGGTCCGCCTTGGCCGACAGTACCGTTCGCGAACATCGCCGGTGGTGTGTCCAACCCCACTGCCCGCCCGCCCGCACTTCGCGGTTTGATGTTTGGCGATAACGCCGTGCCCGGCAGAGTTGCATTTGCGAGATTATCGTTACTGGTCTTGGCGTCCGCTCTCAACGCGCCGATGTAAATGCTCCAGGGAATTTGGTAAATAACATAAACACTTTGGGCGATGGCGCCGGCCGGCATAGGAGTACCGTCTGGACCAGTCCTCGAGTAGCGGAAACGGATCTGGATTGTGATCGGATCGCTAAAGAGCGATTCGTGAAATGAGATAGCCCGGTTAATCATCGCCTCGATGGCTGCCGCGTTTGGGTTGCCGGTAATGGAGGCGTCAAACGTCGGGTTCACGTTCAGCCCCGTAGTAGGCTCCGTCATAGTCCTCGTTACCGCGAAGTAGTCGCCGGGACGGGCCGGACCATAAGCACGCACTCGATAGTAATAAGTCGTGCCCCGGTTCAATCCGGTCACAACTCGAGCAGTCACGTTTCCTACGTCCAGGTCGTGGTAACCATCCACGTAACTGCTGAACGAGTCGCTCGTGGATACATCCAACAGGTAACCGACCGCTCCCTTCGCGCTGGACCAGCTCGCCATAAACGTGCTGCGCGTCGGTGCCGGTATTTCAATTTCACCTCGTGCCGGCATTTCGGTGGCGCTTGGAAACTCGTGCCCCGTTTGTGACTCGATCCGCGTTTCGTGCGTCGCGACGCTTGCCTCAAATGCATGCGATCCGCTGGCGGTGTTGTTTTGTCCCCGTGAACTTGTATTTCGGAACGGAGCGGCCGATCCCAACGCCGCGCCACACGCAAGGATAACTAAGGCCCTGATTAAAAAATGCCGCCGCATTACCTCGCTTTCAAAGGCCCGATTTTAGATTGACAATTCTTACCACACAAGCCGAAAAATAGTATCCCCGCAGGCTTTACGAATCGAGCGCAGACTGCGCGCTCAAATTCATCACATTTGCCCTCGCCGCTGGTAAAATTGGTAACGCTCGATAATTGAGTCAACGTACTTCCGGGTTCCGGGAAAGTCGATATTCTGCAGGAACTGCTTTATGGGGATGTTACCGTCGCCACTTCCGCCGCTCCATCGCTCAACACGGCTGGCGCCCGCGTTGTATTCGGCAAGCGCAAACGGAGTGGGATCTGAGTGCGCGTCCCAGCGTACAAAGGCACGATGCAAATACCATGTCCCAGCCTCAAGGTTCGTTTTCGGATCAAAAAGTCGCTCCACCTTGAAACCGTCGATTTTATTTTCATGCGCCCATTCGTTGGCCGCTCTTTCGCTCACTTGCATGAGTCCGCGCTCTCCGTGGCTGCCATGTTTTCTGGGATCAAAGCGGCTCTCACGCCACACGACTGCTTTCACAAGCATCGGATCAAGATGATGTTCGGCCGCGACGGAGCGAATCAGGCGATCGTACTGATGAAACCGAGCCGGGCTCATCCATTCGTAAAACGTGTAGACAGGATCGCCCGATTGCACGGCGAGATAAGCGAAACCCGCGGCCAGCGCCAGCATTACGCACAGGACTAGTTTGAGCAGGAATCGTATCACGTCGGCATCAAATCTCGTGCTCCTGCTCTCCCGAGCAATTAAATTAACGCAGTCTCCATGACGAAACCCAGTTACGTTCGCGTCATCATCGACCCGGCAATCCACCGCGAGCTCGACTACTCCGTCCCCGAGGGCTTGATAGACCGAGTCGGCGTCGGCTCGCGTGTGCGCGTGCCGTTTCGAGAGAAATCTGCTCTTGCCACGGTGGTCGCTGTCACAGAACAGAGCAAAGCGAAAGGTATCCGGCCGATTGAGGCGCTCGTGGGCGAAACGCCGATTCTGAGCAAACAATTGCTTGAGCTAGGTAGATGGATCAGCGGGTATTATTGCTGCCCAATCGAAACAGTGATGCGGAGCTTGTTGCCGCAAGTTATCCGGCGCGCGGAAGTTGGATGGAAAAAACAACTATTCGTCCAGCCCGGGCGCAAGGTCGACAATGAAGAACTCGAGAAGTTGCGAAGACGCGCTCCCCGCCAGGCAGAACTTCTGGCGGCAATCTTGCGATTGGAAGCCCCAGCTCGCGCATCGCACCTTCTGCGGCAAACCTCTCTCGATAACCAAACGCTTCGTGCGCTGGTGAAACGCGGTCTGGTGGAGTTGCGCGAAGAAGCAGTCGTCCGGGATCCACATGCTGACGAACAATTCATTGCGACGTCGAACCTGATTCTCAACCCCGAGCAAACGCATGCCCTTAAGGAAGTCACACAAGCACTCGATTCTCCGGAAAAGTCGCACCCAATTTTGCTCCACGGCGTGACTGGCTCCGGCAAGACTGAAATTTATCTGCAGGCCATTCGTGCAGCGCTTGATCGCGAATGCACTGCAATTGTTCTCGTTCCTGAAATTTCGCTAACCCCACAAACGGTTGAGCGTTTCAAAGGCCGCTTCGCCGACGTGCAGGACGCGGTCGCGGTATTGCACAGCCATTTATCCGAGGGCGAACGTCACGATGAGTGGCATAAAATTCATTCTGGTCTCGCGCGCATCGTGATTGGCGCGCGCAGCGCAATTTTCGCTCCCCTGAAGAATCTCGGACTCATCGTTGTCGATGAAGAACACGAGACTACATACAAACAGGAAGAAGCCCCGCGATATCACGCGCGTGACGTAGCGGTAGTGCGCGCGAAGATTGAGAAATGTGTGGCAGTCCTGGGAAGCGCCACGCCGTCACTCGAGAGTTATCACAACGCTACAACTGGAAAATATCGGCTGATTACACTTACTCAACGGATAGACGAAAAGCAGATGCCGCTTATGCGCATTGTCGATCTTCGCCAGGAGCGGCGGCAAGAGAAGGCGGCAACGATCCTGTCAGAAAAATTGCGAGCCGCGATTGCTGATCGGATCGAGAAACGAGAGCAGACAATTTTGTTTCTGAATCGACGCGGTTTCTCCACTTCGCTCCTATGCAGCAATTGCGGTGAGGCTCGCAACTGTCCGAATTGCAGTGTCGCGCTCACCTTTCATCGGCATCCCGCGGTCGCGGGACGGTTGAGCTGTCACTTGTGTGGGCATAGCGCCGCGGTACCAAAGAAATGCCCAGCCTGCGGAAAAGACGCGCTCATTTACGCGGGCTTTGGCACAGAGAAGGTCGAGTCAATCGTGTCGCAAATTTTTCCGAAAGCTGTCGTGCGCCGCATGGATGCAGACTCGATGACGCGGAAGGAAGCGTATCGCGAAACGTTGAGAAATTTTCGGACCGGCAAGATCGACATCCTCGTTGGCACACAAATGATTGCGAAGGGTCTCCATTTCCCAAATGTGACGCTGGTCGGAATCATCAACGCCGACCTCGCCTTGCATCTGCCCGATTTTCGCGCGGGCGAACGCACGTTTCAGCTTCTCACGCAGGTCGCTGGACGCGCGGGCCGCGGAGAAACGTCGGGTGAAGTTTTTGTACAAACTTACACTCCTTTTAGTCCGTCGATCCAGTTTGCCAGGCACCACGACTTCGCCGGCTATTTCCAACAGGAGCTCGAATTTCGTGAGCACTGCGATTTTCCGCCATTCAAACGCGCGATCCTTATCACCGTTCGTTCCGGGCATGAAGGGCGTGCAAAATTGTCGGCCGAAACATTACAACGCCGCTTGAAAGAAGCGCTGCCCGCGGAATTCATTTTGGGCGACGCATCGCCCGCGCCGCTGGAAAAACTACAAGGGCAATTTCGCTTCCACATCCTGATCCGCGGCGAAGCCATCATACGCCTAAGCCGCCTCGTCCGCGAAACGCTCGACAAACTGCCATTCCCAGAAGACGTCACCGTCACAGTTGATGTCGATCCTTATCAGTTGCTGTAAGTCGTGCACCGCGGCTGGCGACGCGTGACCTCACTGTTCAATCACGAATTTCACAAACAAGTTTCGAGAGTTGCGATCCCCAATTTCGCTCGCCCGAATTCTACGCTGGAATTTTCGCCCCCACCTTCACGAAGAGCATCAAGCCGGGCTCGAGAAGAACAGCTCGCCGAGTTCCACGCGCGCCCATTTGGCGAAACCTTGAGCAAAGAGTCTTGGATTGGTGGAATGTAATTTGAAACCCGCAATCAGACACCTGTGCGCGCGGTTCGTTTTGCCCAGCATTCGGCGTTTGCGACGACGACGCGCAATCTCGGCAAAACGGCGGTTGTAAGTTCGCATGAAGCGAAAAATCGGGCCGATCCCCGTACCTGAGAACGGTGGGACCAGTAGCGCATTCTCGCCGTACCTGTATGGCCGGGATGCTACACCTATATAGTAAAGACAAAGATCGAAGATCAGAGCAATGCTCATTAGGTCGAATTCGCCCATGTATTCGTACTTATCCTTGTAAACGGCCTCGAACCAGCAACGATGACATTGCGCAAAATCGCGATTGTGCCGTTCAACTAATGCACTCATCGCTTCGCCTCTCCGCTGTGCACTGATCAGCGCTGCCGCACGCGAAGTCGTGAACGAGATCCAATCCATCCCTGGGCTGTAAAATGGGTCCATGAACGCCGCCGCATCCCCGACCAGAACAAAGCCGTCCCCAGCAAAAGTGGTACTGTAATAAGCGAGATTTTTCCGCCAGTGCACGTCTTCCTCGTTAAATTGCGCGTCGATCAGAATCTCACGCGCGACGGGATGTTTCATCAGAAAAGCCTTGATCCGTTCGCCGAGCTTTCCACCATCCTGAGGCCAATCGACGAGTCTTTGATCGAAAACCACGCCGACACTTACGTCACCGCCTTTCAGTGGAATCCACCAACTCCACCAGCCGTCGCCAATCACATGGTTGGTTGCAGTGTTACGTGTCGCGTAAACGGCGCGCGACCATAAGGGATATTTTTCGGCCAACTCCCGGCTGTCCCAATCCTTGACGCCTTGCCACCTCGACCATGCAGCCGCGGTAGGATGTTCGGTGTTGCTCTTCCACCAACCTTCCTTTCGGGCGAGGATCGCAGCCACGCCCGACGCATCAACAATCCAGCGGGACCGAACTGTCCTGCTGCCATCGCCGTTGCGAAATGTAACGGTCTGTTCTTTCCCGGGACGCAACTGCACATCGGTTACGGTTGCCGGCCGCAAAATCTCCGCGCCAGCAATACCGGCGCGACGGAGCACCTCTTCATCAAACGCAGCACGATCAAGTTGATACGACGGCACACGTACTTGATAAAGCGGCCCGAGTTCGCTTGCCTCCGCGAGTGTCTTTACTTCGCCGTTTGTAAACCAAAACCGCAATCCCTGCTTCGCGAGATGCGATTCGTTGAGATATTGCGTCAAACCTAGCACTCGGCCCATGAAATATGCACTCACCTCGACGGTTGCTTCGCCGACGCGCCGCGAAAGTTTTGTCGATTTTTCCAAAATCAGTATGCGAATTCCCGGGTTCTGCCGCAATAGCAGCGTTGCTGTTGCTCCCCCGGAAAGCGCGCCTCCCATGATTACGACGTCATAAAAGTCAATATCGTTGGACTGAGGCGGATTCATATGGGCTTCCATTTTACGAACAGATAGTTTTCTTGGCCGTACGTTATTACGTCAAGTGCGCAATTGATTCGTAACCGAGTCGGAGAATATGTGAGAGAGCAATGTCGACCTTGTCCGATTCAGCCTCATTCCGCTAACATCCACTCTGCATAGATCCAGCCATGAACAATGTGCATCTTGCTGTGCAGTTTTTTATTCAACTTGCCGTTATTCTTTTATTCTGCCGGTTGGTCGGCGCGATCGCTTTGCGTCTCGGTCAGCCGCAAGTCGTAGCGGAAATGGTGGCCGGTGTGCTTCTCGGACCATCGCTTTTTGGTTTGGTGTGGCCGGAAGCGCAACATTGGCTTTTCCCGTGGGACACAACTCAGAAAATGCGGGACACCCAGAGTTATTTGTTTCCAGCGTCCCAACTAGGCCTCGCGCTCTACATGTTTGTGGTTGGAATGGAATTCCGCGTCGACATCGTGCGTCGCAAATTGACAAGCTCAATTGCCGTGTCGGTGGCGGGAATGCTGACGCCTTTCGTATTGGGCGTCGGCCTGGCCTGGATTCTATTTGAGCACACGGCGCTATTTCCGAGAGCGACTTCGCGCCCGGAGGCAATGCTCTTCCTTGGCGCATCCATGTGTATCACGGCCTTTCCGATGCTCGCGCGGATCATTCATTTCAAGAAACTCACCGGCACAACGATGGGAACTGTGGCATTGGGCGCCGGGGCAATCGACGATGCGACGGCGTGGTGCCTGCTGGCAGTAGTACTCGCGAGCTTCGAGAAAAATTGGAGCCACGCTCTGGTGAACATCGTCGGTGGTGTCGCTTACGTGGCTTTAACGCTGCTAATCGTCCGTCCGTTGTTGCTTCGTGCCAAAGTTTGGTTCGCAAAAAACGGAACACTCACCGAAGCCGGAATGGTTGTCGGACTGGCGCTCATGGCCTTGGGTGCGTGGTTCACCGATCTCATCGGTTTGCACGCAGTATTCGGTGCGTTCGTCATGGGCGCCGCGATGCCGCGCGGGGTCGTCGTGCGTGATCTTGTTGGGCGCATTCAGCCGCTTACGGTCGCACTGCTGCTCCCGCTCTTTTTCACGTACTCGGGCTTGAATACAAAGATCGGTCTGCTCAATACAAGCTTCCTCTGGGCTATGTGTGGCGCCGTGTTGATCGCCGCTGTTCTGGGCAAAGGCGTCGCGTGCTGGCTAGCCGCACGGGCCACTGGCATCCCCAATCGCGAAGCGCTCGGCATCGGCACACTAATGAATGCGCGTGGATTAATGGAACTGATTGTGATTAACATTGGGCTCCAGCGCGGGATCATATCGGAGGGACTTTTTGCGACACTCGTGATCATGGCGGTCCTCACCACACTCATGGCATCGCCGCTCTTCGAACGGCTTGTGGGAAGCGGGACAAATCACCCAATCCCCGATACCGAGGCTGAAGAACCAAGCGAACCTAAGTTTGTCCGTTAACGTGATCGACGTCCAAGTGCACGTGGAGAAATTTAAGATAACCGCCTTACGACTTGGAGATACAAGCTCATTCGCAAGAGCACGACTGATAGCTCTGTTGTTATCGTTGTCCTACGGGAGGCGCCAAAGGTCGAACCCCATTCGCAACGGGATCTTCGGAGCGCGTTTGGATCGGGTAACCGGCGTCTCGGTCGCGTCGGAAAACAGGGGGCGTTATGTTGAGTCGTTTCTGGATCGATATCATGGCGAAGAACAGCTGGTTCAGAAAGCGGGTCCACAAGCCAGCATTCCACCTACCCGCAAGCATCGTGACGACTGACCGAAAGATGAGCTTCGGAGGCTCTGGACTGAAAAAGACATCGCGAAACTCTGGTGTGTAGAATCCCACCACAAACCGGCGAAACGTCTCGAATCTTTTTCGCTGACGACGAGAGAACGCCGCGAAGCTGGAGGCTGAGAAGTCATTTCTCGCCAGCGCCCGATGGAGCTCGGCAGCGGCTTCAATCCCCGATTCCATGGCGATTGACACCCCGGTCGAGAATACTGGGTCAAGAAATGATCCTGCGTCCCCAGCCAGGATCCAGCGATGGCCAGCATACGCCGAAGCGCTGTACGAGAAATCCTTCTCAACGCGTACTGGCCACTCGCGCCGGGCATTGCGCATTAACTCATCGACAATCCGCGTATCGGAGATCGTGCGATTGAGCGTCTCCTCGGATGAACTGCCGTTCGCCAATCTGCGGTAAAGCGCCTTTGGTAGAACTACTCCGACACTGGTTAACTCTTTTGAGATCGGAATGAGCCAAAACCAGCCGGCATCGTTACGTGCGATGAGTCGGATATCATCGGGCCGCGGCCCTTCCAATCGCGGCACGTTCGTGTAGTGGGAGTATATCGCTATGTTGGCGAGCCGGGTCTCCTCACTGCGCAGATTGAATTTTCGAGCGATCAATCCTCCGCGACCTGTGGCATCAACCAGGGCGCGCACACGGACGCGCCCACTCGCAGCATCGTTGCGTGACGCGACGTCGAGGATTGCCGCATCAGACGTAAACTCGCAGTTAATCACATTGCATGCTTCTCGAACGTCAACTCCCACGTCCCGAGCTCGTTCCAGCAGAATGCGATCGAATTCCTCGCGGCATACCTGATACGTTTGCGGCTTCGTGACCTTCCAAGCGTTTGCGAAGTCAACGTATCGTCCGCTCTGACCATCATGCGTGTAAAGGCGCGCACCCCATTTCTTCGGAAAACATGCTGCCTCGATCTTTTTGGTCACGCCCAAAGCCGTGAACGCGTCGTTGGCGGTCGATAGCAGCGATTCCCCGATATGGAATCGCGGGAACGTCTCGCGCTCAAAGAGAACGACAGAGTGACCGTGTTGCCCTAGCGAGATGGCCGCCGATGAACCAGCAGGGCCGCCTCCGGCCACCGCAAAATCAAAATCATATCGAGGACTGGCGCTAGTCATTGCGACGTCAAAGTATCATTTCGAGGGACGAGAAGCAGGCGATTTCTTCAAGTCTCTCGTGGACAAAAACCTCGAGCGCTTCGCTTGTCCCCGGACATGTTGATCGGCTGCGGACTAACGATGACGGCCGAAGTTATTAGTGTGCGCCTCCGACGAACCGCGAAACATCGAAAGTGGCAATCCTAAACGGTTCACCGGCTGCCTGAACTGCAGCAATCAGCAGGGTCTTGCCGTCTTTCCTCGGTGGAAACCATTTCGGATGCTGAATATTCCAGTTGCAATCGGTTACTTGAATTGCCGGTCTCAGACCTTTGGCATCTTGAATAAAGACTGCGTAAGTCTGGCCGTCGAGTTCGTTGCAGATGCGATTAGACTCAAAGGCAAACCAATTGCCATCGGGTGACCACCATCCGGCACGTGCTTGAAATTTTTGCAGAAATGCCGGTCCACCCGGTGCCTCACGATCCAGTGGCGCAACCGTCGGCGGTACCGTCGACCTGTCGGTTACCCAAACGTAATTGAGATTCTCATTGTAGTAGTTGCTCTCCTCGCTGAATTGACCGGCGAACGCGATCAGATTGGGATTGGTTTGCTTTACGCTTGCGAATCCCGCCCAGACAGTCGTGTTCGCCAGCGGAGAATTGATGACCGTACCCGTGGTCGCGTCGATCTCGGCAGTAACTTGTACCCCAGTCACGTCCACAGCGAGATGCCCGCAATCCGGATACCACGACGGGTAGATCATACCGCGAGTATTCGGGAGCCGAACCGGCTGGCCGCCGGCGTCAACGCGGTAAATGCCCTCTTCGTTGCTGAATGCAACCGGACCGCTTGTGAACTGACCTCCAGACCTGTCCCAGCACCAGTCGGCGCGGGTCGAGGCGAAGTTTACAAAAGGCTGAACGTCGCCGGTCGCGAGATCTGCGCTGTACAGCTTCACATCTTCCGGCGTCGCGGTAAGATTTCTTTCGAAGATTACTCGAGTTCCTTCGGCATTAATGACAGGACGATAATCGTTGACGCTTGGATTAGCCGGCAGCAAAAAGTTCGGCTCGACAAACGAAGGTCGAGGCGCGGGGGTTGGACGAGGCCGCGGTGAGGGAGTAACGCGCGGCGCGTCCGTTTGTCCAAAGCCGAGTGCCGCGGAGGCGAGGAAGAAAATCAGGATTCGTTTCATTCTTACAAAGTGGAGCCGGCAGTCGGATTCGAACCGACGACCTGCTGATTACAAATCAGCTGCTCTACCAGCTGAGCTATGCCGGCAAAATGCGGCGCACATTAATGCACGCTGACGCTTGAAACAAGTTGGCGATCTTATAAACGTGATCGCGTCGTGACGGAGAGCGGTTCGGCCGTCTCCAGGTTCTTGATCACGGTGCTGAGATAAACCGATTTGGGGTAAATTGCTCTGTATTTCGTGATCTCCGCCCGGTTCAGCACTTTGAAACCGTAGCGCTCGAACATTTTCTCTCCGCGCCGGCTCTCAAACGTCACAATCTGCCCGTAAACACGTTTTTCGCCGGAGCGGTAGAGATAACTCAAATATGCGCTCATCAGGGCCCGCGTCGTCGAAACCTTCCGTGCGTCTGGTAGCAAGTTGATATGAAAGTGCGGCGTGCGTCGCGGCGCCGCTGGGACCTCGCGCCAACCATGTACCAGGATCCACCGAACAAAACGGCGCGAGCGTCCGTTGTAGCGGAAATAGCGAGTCAGCGCGCGGAAGAAGAGCCAGACATTCTGGTAAAGTGCGTAGAGCTGGTTTTGCAGAGGTTTGCGCGAACCGAGAAGGTACCCGCGAATTTCACCATCGACCTCCAGAAGAAAACAGGATTCCGGTTCGTGATCGGTGTAATAGGTCGTGAGAAAATCAGCGAACAATTCTCGATCCTCATACACTGGATCAATCGGATCGCCGAGAAATCCGGTAGCACAGCAGAGTTTTCGTACCGCTTCGCGGTCCGATCTGCGATAGCCACGAATGAGAAACGGCCTTTGGTCGTCGTCCGCCATCTAAAATTGGCGGTAGTTTGCGCGAACCTCGTGATAAATGCAAAACAGTTCCTCAAATACGCGCGGCCAGCTATAGAGCTTTTCCGTTGCCCCCGCAGCGGTCTTCCCCAAAGCTGACAATTTTTTCGCGTTGGAATCTTCGATCGCATCGGCCAGCGCTTCCGGGCTGTTCTCTTGCGCCCAGGATTTCTGGTCGTGACAAATAATCCGATCCATGTAACTCCCGCGAATTCCCACTACTGGTGTGCCGCATGCCTGACTTTCCAAGGCCACAAGTCCAAACGTTTCCTGAACGCCTGGATGAACGAAAAGATCGGCAGCGCGATAGTAACGGGCGAGATCAACAGAGTCTGCGCAGTATGAAATCCAAGAGACGTTTCCAGTTTGCCGTTGCAACTTTTGTACTTTGCTCCGCTGCGGCCCGTCGCCGATAACCAGAAGATGAAATTTATTCCCGTCCCCCTGGCGCAGAAGTTCAAAAGCTCGAAACAATGTTTGCGTGTTCTTTTCTCTGGCCAATCGCCCCGCGTAGAGAAGCAGCGTCTGCCCGGGGCCGACGCCTAACGAGTGGCGAGTGGCGGCTCCATCTTCTGGCACGGGTTTGAAAATGCCGGTGTTCACCCCGAGCCGCACGGAACGCACATTGCGCACACCCCATTCGGAAAGCAGTTCGGCAAGGCCTTCGGATGGCACCAGCGTGGCTTGAAAACAATTGTAAAGTCTACGCACGTAAGCGCGGGTCAATTTCATCGCTCGCTGCGTGCCGCGTTTGCCCAGAAATTTTGTGCCCCCGCGCAGATACGCCTCTGGGAAATGGGAGTGATAAAAACCAACGACTGGAACTTTTAGAGCGCGACCAGCGGCGATCGCTTTCCATCCGATCTGATACGGATCGCTCGATTCGATGAGATCAGGACGCTCGCGCTCCAGAATTTCTTCGATCGAGCGGAGATTTAGCAGTGCGCGATAACGCGAGCTTCTCGATACTAATGGCGAGCGAATCGAATAGATTCGCGACCGGCCATTTGTTGTTACCTCGCTTTTCGGTCCGGGGATGATAAGTACGTGCGTGTCGTCAGGCGAACAGCTGCTGATGTATGCAATTTTTTCGTGAACATATCGTTTTACGCCGCCACTTAGTGGAGAGTAAAACTGGGTGAGGTCGCAGATTTTCAAGCTTGCACTTTAGCCGTCGCCCGGTGGGCGGCGCAATGCATGGAGGCTAAAAAGACCAGCGCCGCGCTTCGCATAGCGAAGCGGCTACGGAAGAGACGATCAAACACCAGATTCTACCTCGCTCAGATATTTTTCCGCGTCCATTGCGGCCGCGCAGCCCGAGCCGGCCGCCGTCACGGCCTGCTTGTAAACACGATCGGCGACGTCGCCCGCGACAAACACGCCCGGGTGCCTGCTCTCGACTAGATTCTTCGCGATCAAATAGCCGTCCCCGTCCATGTCGAGCTTGCCTCGATAGGCCCTAGTGTTGGGGTCATGGCCAATTGCCACAAAAACACACGCCACGGCCAATTCCCGCTCTTCATTCGTCTTCACATTGCGCAAGCGCACGGCACGCATTTCGCCTTTTTCGTCGGGAATATATTCGGCAACGACGGTGTTCCAGATCGGTTCGATCTTTTGTTCGCAAACACGCGATCCTGCATGATTTTGGAGGCCCTCATCTTATCGCGTCGATGAATCAAATAAACCTTTGAAGCGAAGCGGGTGAGGAACAATGATTCCTCTGCTGCAGAGTCGCCCCCACCAACGACGCAAACCGGAACATCTTTGTAAAATGCGCCATCGCATGTGGCGCAGGAGGTCAGCCCGTGACCGATCAGTTTCTGTTCATTTTCGAGGCCTAAATACCGCGCTGAAGCTCCACTAGCGATGATCAGCGCCTCCGTCTCCAACCACTCATCATCGGCTTTGATCCGAATATGCCGGTTACTGGCATCGAAATCGGTCGCCTCGGCGTACGAAAATCGGGCCCCAAATTTCTCGGCCTGTTTGTGCATGTTCAAGATGAGCTGAGGCCCATCGATTCCTTCCGGGAACCCGGGATAATTTTCAACGAGCGTAGTGGTCGAGAGCTGTCCGCCCGGCTGACGACCTTCCAGCACCAACGGGCCCAGATTCGCGCGGGCCGCGTAAATTGCCGCTGTCAATCCAGCGCAGCCGCTTCCAACAATGATCACTCTTTCCATCGGTAAAATCTAGCACATAGGGCAAGGTGTTACGGGCGACGCCGGGTCGCGGGGCACCCACCTGGCACGCCAGACGCGTGGAGATACGCCCAATCTACGCGGTCACCTGCACGTCAACCTCATGCAGGCCCGCTACACCGGAAAATGGGCCTCTATCTTCTTTCCATTCCTGTACACCACCTTTACCGTCGGTGGCCCGGACGACCAGCATGTAATTACCTGCGGCATCTGGCATCCATTCGGTTTTCCAAAGCGACCATGCTAGGTTACCGCCGGAATAGTAGATTTCAGCGTCGCGCCACGATTTGCCGCCGTCGCTACTAAATTCCACGCGCGAGATACCGCGGTCGCCACCGTAGGCGATCCCCTTCACTTCAATCGGCCCGTTCAATTTGCCTAACGCAAACGACGACCAGGGATCCGGCACGTCAATTCTTGATCTTGTCGGCGTGATAAAATCGGGTCCCCAGCCTTGTGCCTCGTAAAATCCTTTCGCGCTTGCGTCGGCCACTTCGATTCGGGTGAGCCATTTCACATGTTTTTCACCGAAGTACCCAGGAACGATGAGACGCAACGGGTAACCGTGCCGATCCGGCAACTCGGTGCCGTTCATTTCATAAGCAAGCAACGTGGTCGGCTCCAGGGCCTTCTCCAGCGGAATCGTATCGGTGTAATTATCGACACCTTGAAAGCGCACGCGCGCGGCGCCTGACAACGGAATCGCCCGGTCCAGAACGTCCCGCAACGGAAAACCTTTCCAGACAGCATTGCTGATCAGTCCCGCATCCAAACCATTGCTAATGCACATCAGCGTCGTTTCCTGATCCTTCATTTCGAATCCCATCAGATCGTCGAACCGCCATGTGGCTGCGTTCTTCACAAGTCCGCCTATTTCAAGGTGCCAAAGATCGACATCCACCCGGGGGTCGACCACGTTCTTCGTCACACAATAAAACGATTCGTTAGGCGTGATCGGGTGGACGATGCGCCCTTTGTACTGTGTGCCGTCGTAGCTAAATGTTGCAGCACTATAAAGTCGGCGGGCCAGCGCAACGCCGCCTCCAGCTACGGCGACGCCAACTGCGCCCAACACAAATGCGCGGCGGCCAATCGCTGGACTGAATTCGTAATCACCTTTTCCGGTTCTTCCTTGCGTGAGAAATCGAAAGCTAACTACGAGCGTTCGTTCGAACACAAAAACGCAGAGCGCGAAACCGACTAGCGTGACGAGACGCGCAGCGCCGATGGGAAGGCCAATGTAGCTCGTGCCCAAAACCGGCCAAAGCCCGATCGCAAGCACGACCATCGGCAACAAAACGAATATCGACATGGTCCAAGGCGCTGAAGCTCGTGCAGGATTGCGGCGCGAGAACAATCCGAAGACCGCTCCGGCGATTGCGCCAACGACGAGTTGGCCAGCCATCGTCGATCCAACGCCGAGTTGCTTAAGATGATTGTAACCGCCGACCTTGCCCATCAGGGAAAGGAAAGGACCAGGCGGGATGAAAACCGAGAGGCGATCGCCAATGATCACGAGCGGTGTAGCGAAGCCAAGCACGG
>JBKPLM010000315.1:0-20236 GCA_046731655.1 Verrucomicrobiota bacterium
GTGGACGTCTTTCCTGGCGTTCGCTACACAGGCAGGCTCAGCGGCGATCCGTTAGCCAGATGACTCTGGGCGAAGGCACGATCATCAACGGCACCGGTGTACAATTGACCACTAACTCACGTTGGGGGGATTACACCGACATTACCATCGATCCCACTGACGACTGCACATTCTGGTACGTCAACGAGTACTATACGCTCGCTGGCCAGCAATCCAGCGCGGCTGGTTGGCAGACGCGCATTGGCAGCTTCCAGTTGCCCGGCTGTCATTAGGAGATAGTTCAAGGGTAAAGGCGATCCGCTGGGCAATCCGCGCCTGCGCAGCGGGATCCCTAGCGCGTCAACGTGCCGCCGTCAGGCCGTCCATTGGGACGGTAAAATTATTCATTCCCGGTTTTGTCCTCCGGTTGAGACGCCAAGACGCAACGAAAGCCGTAGATCACGTCTCGATCATTGCGATCGATGACGTTCCGATATGAAGATTGCATCTCGAGCCGATTGCTCGTCGCCCAGGAACCGCCACGCAGCACACCCCAATCACGGCTGCTTTTGGCCGTGCCGCCTTTGTAAGTATCAAGGCACCATTCCCACACGTTTCCGCCGAGATCGTACAGGCCTAACGAATTCGGCTTGAAACTTCCGACCGGCATCGTTGCGCCGCGGCGCCGTCCCGTTGCTACGGAATAATTTGCTGCACCGGTGGGTGGCGGCCATTGTTTCCCCCACGGGAATTCGTTCTTAATCTTGCCATCGCGTATCTCCGGTGTCGGACCGCTTTCATTAATAAGACCCACCGCCATGCTCCACTCAAGGTCGGTCGGCAGCCGGTACCCCTGCCGATCTTCAATCAGATTTTCATCGTGTTCCTTTTCCGTTAGCCATTTACAAAATGCCATCGCGTCGAACCAGCTCACTTTTACCGCCGGATCAGTTGCTGTTTGATGGAAATCCGCCGGTTCATAATGGCGCCCGGTCGCGCGGCAAAACGCTTCGTAATCTTGCACCCGCGTTTCCCAAACTGAAATCTGAATGTCCCCAAGCGGAACGAACTTCATCCCTAATGAATTTGTGAACGGTTGCCCCAGCGCTGGACCGACGCTCTTTTCCAGACGCGCCGCCAGAAACGTTTGCTGTTGCGGCTTAACGTTGCCGCTGACCGAACCCGGTTTGTAACCGGCCAGCTGTAGCTCGTAGGTCACCTCGCCGGGTTTTACTTCCTCGATCACCAGCGGCGTTTGACCCAGCGCGCGTCCATTCGCAAGCACCGTTGCGCCGCCGGGTGCGCTCGTGATTTTCGCGCTGCCGTTCGCAAACACAAAGTGCGCGGAATTCTCATGGCGCCCTTCCACTGCCAGGGTCTGCCGTTCCACCGGCCAACCGCCAAGTTGCGCCACGAATTCATGCGAACGCGCCGGAAGTTCAATTCGCAACGGCGTCCGTCCACGCGGTATTCCATCGATAAGAACTTCCGCGCCGGGCGGTTCGCTGATGATATCCACGGTACCATTGACGAACGCGAACGACTTTCGCGTAGTCTCACCGCGCTGGACCTCCACACCGTCGCGCATTTCCCAATCGCCGTGCTTCGCAATGAGCGCGTACCTGCCGGTCGGAAGATCGACAATTTTTTGCGGCGCAACTCCGGCACGCGAAATCTGACCGTCCTCGCTGGTCAAAGAAAACTGAGCGCCGGGCGGATCGGATTCGACATCCAATGCGCCGTTGCTTCGTGCCAAACGAAAAACGAGCGGCTCAAATGATTTCCTGTTGCCAAGATCGATAATCGTCTCGATGGGATCGTACCCCGGACTCATCACGCGCAATTTGTACTTGCGCGGCTCCAGCTCATCGAAGGTTGCAGGGCTTTTCTTGACGTGATCCTCGAGCAAAACCAACGCGCCCGGCGGCTCCGTGCGGACTTGCACTTGCAAATTGAGATCGCTAATCGCCGGACTGCGTGAGCGTGACCAAATGCTGAAGGCGATGCCCGCGATCAACAAGATCGACAATGCGCCGGCAGCCATCTTTACTCGCGATTTCTTTTGCGGCCGACGTTCGCCGCGCTTCAAGGCTGCGAGGTCATTGCTCATCTGCGCGGCAGACGCGTAGCGCTTGCGCGGATCGTTCGCGCACGCTTTCACCAGCACGTCGTTCAACCGGAGAAGCGCTGCCTGGTCCGGACGCGTGCTCAGGCGCGAATCGATTTCCGGAAAATCGAGTCGATCTTTTCCCGAACTGATCTCGTAGAGTAATTTGCCGAGGCTGAAAATGTCCGCCTGCGGCGTGCCGGGTCCTTCCGGTGGAACGTAACCCTCCGTACCAACGAACGATCGTTGTCCGGTCGTAGCGACCAATCCAATGTCAGCAAGCTTGGGCACTCCATCGATGAAAATAATATTCGACGGTTTGATATCGCGATGACTAAGGCCATGCGCGTGCAACGCCTGCAGCGCGTCCGTTAACGAGAGGCCGAGCTGGATTGATTCCGAAGCGGAGAGGCGTTTGTGCCGGTCGACGTCACTCTTGAGCGTGCGCGGCGCGTAATTGACGATGTCGATGCTGCGACCGGCCACGTGATCGTCGGCCAGCTCCATGATGTAATAAAGATATTCTCGGGTCCGGCCAACGTGCAAAATATCCACGAAACCGGCATGTGCGCGCGAGATCGGTTCGAAGCTGGACATGCCTTGGAACTCGCGTTGAAAGGCGCGTTCGCTTTCGAACGTGCTGCGATAGACGACTTTCACCGCGCGTAACGCGCCGGTGAGACTGCGCGCCAGCCAAATTTCGCCATACGCACCGCGCCCGATCACACGCAACACTTCGTGATCCGGAATAAGCGGGATTTTCGCGGAAACTTCTTCGAGAATGACCGCAATTTTACACAAAACGCATGTGCAAGGCAATGATAGGGCGCGACTCCGAAAAGGCTTCGCCAGCAGGCCGCCGGGCGCGCCACGTTGCGCTACCCAGAACGCCCCAGCGCTTTGATTTCCTTTTTCAAGAGCGCGGCAACTCGGTGACGAGCGAGATAAACCTGGCCGATGTTCACGCGAAGGCGCTCTGCAACCTTTTGCGCGGGCCATTCTTTGCGCACATAACAATCGAAAATCTGGAACTGTTTTGGATCGACTTTCTTTTTTACGCGCGCGATCGCCGCAGCGAACAAATTTTCCTGCCACTCCTTTTCCCAAACAGCCTCCAAATCGACAACATTTGAATCAGGCACGTGTTCGATCGTCGCCGTCTGACGATCGCCAGCTGCGCGGGCACGGTTTGTATTTTCCGGTTCGCGTTTCCGGAATTGATCTGCGATGCGCCAGCGGGTGATCTGGAGGAGCCAGCCTTTGAACGAGCCGACAGCCGGATCGTATTTCAACTTATCGATCTTCTTCGCAACGGTGATGACCGTTTCCTGGACCACCTCCTGCGCCTCGGCATCGGTCAGCCCGCATTTAAGCGCAGTCGAGTAGATCAATTTCCAGTAGGTATCGAAAAACTCCTGCCAACGGCGTTGATCGTCCCAGTTAGCCAGTCGATCGACGAGGCTGCGCCGCGTGGCGAGCAGGCCGGCCTGTTTCATGTTGATCCTTCATAGCGCAGTCCTGCCGGGCGACACAATTATTATCGTTTTCCTGAAAGATTTATCCTCCACTGGACGTATTCACAATATGAAGACGCCAGTTCCTCTCTTGAAGCTAACTCAAGCCGCCTCGAAAGGCGCGGCGATTTGTCGCAAAATTTCGGGCCAACTCTTCGGCGACGTCTCCTGGCAACGGCCTGGATGGATCAATCGAATCGGGAATGGGTGGGACAACCTCAATCGCCGGCATCCACGTCTGATGGCGGGGGCAATTATTGTGATTTTTCTGCTCTCCTGCGCGGCAGTCTGGACCTTGAACTGGTACCAACATCAACCGAAACCGCGCCGCGTAACTGTTCGCGTCCAACCGATTGAAATCACGAAGCTAGAGAAAGACCTGAAGTTTCCCCGCCTCGTCCTTTACTTTAGCGAACCGGCCGCGCGCCTGGAAGATTTACACAAGCCCACGCTGCAAGGTGTGCGACTGGAACCGAAAATTGGCGGGGCATGGCATTGGGCGAGCGGCGACATTCTTGTTTTCGAGCCGACGCAAGACTGGCCGGCCGATCAAAAGTTCCGTGTGATCTTCGACAAGAAATTCTTCCCGCGCCACATCTTAATGGAGCGCTTGACCTATGACGCACAGACGCCGCCGTTCGCGATCGCGATCAAACAACTTGAGCTGTATCAGGACCCGTCCAATCCGACACTGCGACAGGTGACGGCCACACTCGAACTAACGCACGCAGTCGAGCCGGGCGAGCTGGAGCGACATATTCAATTGCTCATGATCGGCGGATCGAGCGTATTTCCGCCGTCCGACTCCCCGCCGCACTTCGCGATCACTTATGGATTGCACAATCGACTGGCGTACTTGCGCAGTTCGGCCGTCACCCTTCCCGAGCGCGAAGATTTCATGAAGCTCGATGTGAGCAAAGGTGTCCGCACCGCCCAGGGAGCCGCGCAAACACATGATGCAATCGAGGAGAAGGTACGCATTCCCTCGACGGCGACCGCGTTTCAGATCGAATCGGTTACGGGCACGATCGCGCGCAACAAAAATGGCGAGCCGGAGCAGGTCCTTATCGTAAACACCACCGCGGACATCAGCACGAGCGAACTGGCGAAGGCGTTCAAAGTCTGGCTTCTCCCTAGGCGAGAATCGGAAATGACTAAAGAAACGCAAGTGTCCGAAACGGAAACTGCCGACCAAGACACATCTGCCAGCTCTGGTTCGGAAGAAGAGGAATCCGAGGAGACAAGTAGCGAAAGCTCCAAGGACGAAAATTCAAAATGGCAAAGTCCGACCGATGTTCCTGACGACGTCCTGGAGCAGGCTAAACACATCGAGATCACGGCGATTCCATCGGAAAAAGCACAGGATCGACAACATGCGTTTCGAGTGCGGGTGGAAACGGATGGCGAGCTTTACGTCCGGATCGCAAAAGGCGTGCGCGCATTTGGGGATTATCCGCTGATGGAAGATTACAACGCGGTCGTTGGGGTGCCAGAACTGCCGCGCGAAGTCCAGATCGAAGGTCAGGGCGGCTTGCTGGCATTGAATGGCGAAAGAAAATTGTCGATCCGATCGCGCGGCCTGGCAGCGATCGAATACGAAATTGCGCGTGTCGCAACCACCCAGATCAATCACCTCGTCAGTCAGACCGAAGGCAAATTCGAGGACCCGGAATTCCGCGACTCGCATTTATTCAATCAGGAAAATATCTCGCGGATCGGGCTCGAACAGCAGCCGATAGCGCTGGAAAACAAGTGGAAAGCAAATTATTCGGCATTCGATTTTTCCGAGCAGCTGCGCAAACCGACCGATGGCGGGAGCGAACGCGGACTCTTCTTCCTAACCGCGCGTGGCTGGGACCCGTTAAAGAAAAGACCGGTCAGCGCGGTTAAGGACAGCCGCTTTCTTCTCATTACGGACGTTGGAATTCTGACGAAGAAAAATACCGACGGCACCAGCGATGTCTTCCTGATCTCAATCAAAACCGGCAAACCGATCGCCGGCGCGACAGTGGAGATTCTTGGCAAGAACGGACTACCGATTCAGACATCGAAAACCGCCGATGACGGCCATTGCACTTTTTCTTCAGTCGAGAAATCCGAGCGCGAAAAAACGCCGGTCGCATTCGTGGCACGCAACGGAGACGATATTGCATTTCTCCCGTTTGCGCGGGAAGACCGGGTGCTGAATTTCTCGCGATTTGAGATCGAAGGTGCAGAGAACATCGGACCGGATGGCCTTGACGCGTTCGTTTTCACCGAGCGTGGCGTATACCGGCCCGGCGACGAGATCCATATCGGCGTCGTTGTGAAGCAGCGCAACTGGCAGGGAAATCTCAAAGGACTGCCGGTCGAAACGGAAGTTGTGGACGCGCGCGATCTTCGGGTGCAAACAAAAAAGCTCACGCTGCCCGAAACCGGTTTTGTCGAGCTCAGCTATACCACCGCCGGCGAATCGCCCACCGGTGTTTACACGGTCAATGTTTACCTGATCAAAAACAACAAGCGCACAACGTTGCTTGGTTCGACAACGGCAAGCGTAAAGGAGTTCCTGCCTGATCGGATGAAAATCGAGACGCGCCTTTCTAAGGCAGCGCCGCGCGGCTGGATAAATCCAAGCGACATGCATGCCTCAATTGCGCTGGCTAATCTCTACGGCACACCGGCCACCGACCGGCGCGTTACCGGCCGGGTCGAGCTCGCACCGGCGTCATTTTCGTTTCCGGAATTTCGGGACTTCACTTTCTTTGATCCGCTTTTCGACGAGAAGAAGAATCGAGAAGAGCAATCGGTGGATCTGGGCGAAAAGAAGACCGATGACCAGGGACATGCCGAGTTCGACTTGCAGCTCGAACGATTCGCCGACGCGACCTACTCGATGCGCTTCATTGCAGAAGGTTTCGAAAGCGAAGGCGGTCGCAGCGTTACCGGTGACGTCAGCGCGCTCGTGTCCGCGTTGCCTTACGTACTCGGCTGCAAAACCGGAGGTGATCTCCGTTACGTCGAGATGAACAAGCCGCGCGGTATTGATTTGATCGCGGTTGATCCGCAACTCAACCGGATCGCGGTCGAAAACATCACGCTCACTATCATTGCGCAGGAAAATGTGTCGGTGCTCAAAAAGCAGGAGAACGGCAATTATGCTTACGAGTCAGTGCTGAGAGAACGTCCAACAAAATCGGAGAGAATCGCGATTTCGGCCAATGGTTTGAATTACATCCTTCCGACTGGAGAACCGGGCAATTACGCGCTTGAATTGCACGACGATCAAAATCGTACGTTAAGCAAGCTGCACTTTTCCGTGGTCGGCACGGGCGGCGCGACCAGCGCACTGGAAAAGAACGCCGAGCTCGAAATTAAACTCGACCGCAAAGAGTACCGAGTTGGCGACGACATCGCGATCAGCGTTACCGCTCCCTACGCCGGCAGCGGCCTTGTCACAATCGAGCGCGAGAAAGTGTACGCTTATGCCTGGTTTCAAACCAACACCGCCAGCAGCATCCAGCGTATCCGCCTGCCCGAAGGTTTTGAAGGCAGCGGTTACATTAACGTCGCTTTTGTCCGTGCTCTCGACTCAAAAGAAATTTTTGTCAGCCCCCTCAGCTACGGTGTTGTCCCCTTCAAGGCCAATGTCGAAAAACGGCGGCTTAAGATCGACATCGAAACTGCCGCGACGGCCAAGCCCGGTGAGGCGCTACACATCGGATACAAGACAGATCGTCCAGGCAAAATCGTGATCTTCGCGGTCGATCAGGGAATTCTCCAAGTTACCAACTACAAAACGCCGGATCCACTCGGCTATTTCTTCCGAAAATGCGCACTCGGCGTCGAGACCGCGCAGATTGTCGACCTTATCATTCCGGAATTTTCACTCCTCCGCTCGCTCTCCGCTTTCGGCGGCGACGGCGGCGAAGTTCAGAAGTTGAATCCGTTTAAGCGCGTCACAGAGAAACCGGTCGTATTTTGGTCCGGCATTGTCGACGCCGATACGACGCGTCGCGAAGTCGTCTATGACGTGCCCGATTTTTTTGACGGCACACTAAAGGTGATGGCCGTCGCGGTTTCGAGCGAGACTATCGGAGCTACGGATCGCGAAGCATTGATCCGCGGACCATTTGTTGTTACTCCCAGCGCTCCAGTGCTGGCGGCGCCGGGCGACGAATTTGAAGTCGGCGTAACGGTTGCCAACAATGTCGAAGGCTCTGGTGCGGACGCGGAAGTAGCGCTGCGCGCGGAAACTTCCGCTCAGCTGTCGATCATGGGACAGTCGATGCAGAAATTGCGCATCCCGGAAGGACGGGAACAGAGCGCGACGTTCCGGTTTCACGTTAACGACGTTCTCGGTTCGGGCGAAATCAAATTCATCGCCAGCCGCAACGGCACCGAGACGCGCCGGCGCGCCACGCTTAGTATTCGTCCGGCTGTTCCGTACGTGACGGATGTTCGTAGCGGCAATTTCAAAAAACGCACTGTGGAAATTCCGATCGCTCGCCAGATGTATTCCGAGTTTTCCAAGCGCGATGCGGCAGTCTCAGCTCTGCCGCTCGGTCTCGCCCACGGACTCGATGTTTACCTCAAAAACTTTCCGCACGGTTGCAGCGAACAGATTACGAGCGGCGCCTTTTGCCGGCTGATGCTTGCCGACGAAGCCGATTTCGGATTGAGCCGCGCCGAAATCAACAAGCAACTCGAATACACGTTTGGCGTGTTGCGCCGCAGGCAAAACGATCAAGGAGCGTTCGGGTATTGGGCGCCAGAGACCGGAGAGAGCATCAGTTTCAATTCGGTTTATGTGATGCATTTCCTCAGTGAAGCCAAGGCCGCTGGCTTCCCGCCGCCGGCCGACATGTTTGCAAGCGGACTGCGCTATTTGCAAAAGATGGTCGCGCGCGAGCCGTCGAGTTTCCAGGAGGCCCGGACGCTGGCATACGGAATTTACGTGCTCACACGCGAAGGCGTCATCACTACAAATTACATCCTCAATCTGCGCGATTACCTTGATAAAAATGAAGCGGGCGAATGGGAAAACGATCTGACCGGAGTCTATCTGGCCGGAGCGCTGAAGCTTCTGCATAAAGACAGGGATGCCGATGATTTGATCGACAAGTTCGAGATCGACAATAGCGCTTCGCGACCTTACGACGACTTTTGCCAGCCGCTCGGGACCAACTCGGAGTACATCGCCGTGCTCGGGCGTGAATTTCCCGCGCGGCTCAAGAAGATTTCAGCAGAACAGTTCGAACAAATTCTGCGGCCCATCGGGGATGGAGAGTTCAACACCCTTTCCGCTGCTTACGCCGTTCAGGCGCTCAAATCCTATTCGCACGCGGTCGCAAAGAATTTGCCGACTCTGGCGATTGCCGAAGTGCACGGAGACAAACGCGAAATCAATCTGACCAGCGGTGCGAAGATGATGCAGCGGTCCGCGTTTTCGAAAGACGCAACCGCACTTCGATTTAAGAGCGCGGGACCGATCAGCGGGCTGGGCGCATTTTTTCAGGTCGTCGAAGCCGGTTTCGACCGGCATGTTCCGGCGCAACCGCTTGCGGCCGGCTTGGAAGTTTACCGCGAGTTGCTCGACAAAAACGATAAGCCGGTTACACGCACGAAGCTCGGCGAGCCGATTCACGTCCGTTTGCATGTGCGCAGTGTACAAGAAGAATCGGTGACCAACGTCGCCATTATCGATCTTTTGCCGGGCGGATTTGAAGTTGTCGGTTCCTCCTTGCAACCGGGAGTCTCCTCAATTGCTGGAGTCGATTATGTCGATATCCGCGAAGACCGCGCGGTCTTTTTCGCAACCGCGTCAACGAGCGCTCTTGAGATCAATTACCAGATCAAATCGGGCAACCGTGGCGAATTCGTCGTGCCGCCTGTGTTCGCCGGTTCGATGTACGATCGCAATGTTAAGGGTCAGGGTACAGGCGGACACATTACGGTCACGGAATAGGCGTTCGAGGCACGGAAATGAAAATTCCTGTCATCCCGAACGGAGTGAGGGACCTCCCACAAGGTGATGGAGCAGGCTCGTTTCAAAGCGTGGTCAAAGCTTCGTGGGCGAGGTCCTTCTCTTCGCTCGCGATGACCGCGTTTGGAAATCGGCGGTTCAAAAAAACGCTGCGCGCACTCGTATTTCTTTCTGGGTTCGTTGCTGCGACCTGGCTTGCGTTGCCGAAGCCGCCGTTGCTCGATGGCATTTCATTTTCAAAGTGCATTCGCGATCGAAGCGGCAAATTGCTAAAGATCACGCTTACATCCGATCAGAAATTTCGAATTCGCACCCCATTGCGTGATATTTCGCCGGAACTGATCGACGCAACTCTTCGATACGAAGATAAATATTTTGCGCATCATCCCGGCGTAAATCCTTTCGCGCTGATTCGCTCCGGCTTCGGTCTGCTGCATCGCGGTTCACGCACCGGAGCGTCGACGATCACCATGCAGCTGGCGCGCCTGCGTTTTCATCTGCAAACGCGGACGCCGGGCGGAAAATTGATACAGATTGTGCGTGCGCTAGAACTCGAACGCCATTATTCGAAGGCACAAATTCTCGAAGCGTATCTCAATCTCGCCCCCTACGGCCGCAACATTGAAGGCGTCGGCGCGGCGAGTCAGATTTATTTCGACAAGACCGCCGCGCGCTTGACACGTCCGGAATCAATTGCATTGAGCGTCATTCCGCAAAGTCCCACCCGCCGCGCTTTGTTCGCGGGTCGCGAAAATCCGTCGCTCGATTCCGCGCAAAAAAATTGGTATGACCGCGCCAGGGCCGACACGGGCGCGCAATTTTCTCCGCGGCTTTTTCAGGCGCATGTGCAAACCGAAACAAGGATGCTGGCCCCGCATTTTGTCCGGCAAGTTCTGGGAGCGGATAAGGAGCGCGACGTCATTGTCACCACGCTGGATCTGAATCGACAGCAATTAATCGAGCGGCGAATCACAGGTTACATCCAGACAAATCGAAATCGCGGAATGCGAAACGCTGCCGCGATGCTTGTCGATGTCCGCACGATGGATGTGCTCGCACAAGTCGGCTCGACTGATTTCTTTAACGTCGAAATTCAGGGACAAGTGGATGGAACGCGCAGCCCGCGTTCACCGGGCTCGACGCTAAAGCCTTTCGTGTACGCGCTCGCGCTCGATCAGGGACTAATCCATCCGTTGTCGATCCTGGCCGACGCGCCGCGCAGTTTCGGCGATTATAACCCGGAAAATTTCGATCGTGAGTTCCTCGGTCCGATCCGTGCCTGCGATGCGCTGGCCCGTAGTCGAAATCTTCCTGCGGTCGAACTCGCATCGCAATTGTCGCATCCGAGCCTGTACGAATTTCTTCGCAGCGCTGGCGTTGCATTGCCGCGTTCCGAATTGCTTTACGGGCTGGCGCTTCCACTCGGTGGCGCGGAGGTGTCAATGGAAAATCTGGTGACACTTTACGCTACGCTTGCCCACAACGGAGAGCTGCGGCCGCTTCGGCGCCGATCGACCGATCCAATCCCGACCAGAGGTCGCCGCGTGCTCACCCCCGAAGCTGCGTTTCTTACCCTCGAGATGCTGAACGTGCCGCGACCCGAAATGATGTATGCGGATTCTAGCCGCACAGCACCGATTTTCTGGAAAACGGGAACGTCGCATGGTTTTCATGACGCGTGGTCCATTGCGGTTTTCGATCATTACGTCCTCGCGGTTTGGATGGGAAACTTTGACGGGCGGCCAAACGCAAATTTTATCGGGCGAACCGCCGCCGCGCCGCTTCTGTTTCAAATCATCGACAGCCTCCGGGGGAGCTGGCGGGAGCCTAACGAGCCGCACTTGCCACCATCGGGCGCGAACTTGAAGCGCGTCGAATTTTGCGCGGTCTCGGGTGATTTGCCGGGGCCGCATTGCACTCAGCAGGTGGAAGGCTGGTTCATTCCGGGTGTTTCGCCGATCAAAACCTGCGATGTGCATCAGGAATTACTTGTCGATGTTGCAACCGGTTTGCGGGTGCCGATTGATGACGGAACGCGACCGCTGCGGCGCGAAGTCTACGAATTCTGGCCAAGCGACCTGCTGCGACTTTTCGAGCGCGCCGGCCTGCCACGCCGCTCGCCACCGCCGTTCCTGCCCGGAACGGAGTCCGACCTGGCAGCGCGCATCGGAAATCCGCCGCGAATTATTTCTCCTGCCGGTGAATTCCTTCTTGCATCGTCAACCACGATCCCCTTGCGCGCCAAGACGGATGCGGATGTGCGCGAAGTCTACTGGTTCGCGGGTAGGACCTTTATCGGAAAGTCTGCGCCGCAAGAAGTAATTTCATGGAAGGCATCGGCAGGCCGATACGAATTGACCGCGCTGGACGATCATGGCCGGTCCGTTTCGTCCGCGATCACGGTGCAATAGTCTTAATCGGCACTTGAACACACCTTGGCGTGACAGCAGCGTAACGCTTCATGTCCCGGCAATACACGCTGCAACGCGCGCCAGCATCCCGCGACGGCGGGATCCATGTCGATTACGCCGCTGAGCTGAACGAACAGCAGCTCGCAGCGGTGACTGCGCCGCCCGGGCCCCTTCTTGTCATCGCTGGCGCCGGATCGGGAAAGACGCGCACCCTTACCTATCGCGTCTCTTACCTGCTCGAAAACGGGATTGATCCTCGCAACATTCTGCTTCTCACGTTCACGAACAAAGCTGCGCGCGAAATGCTGGGTCGCGTAGTAAATTTGCTGCCAATCGATGCCAGCGGACTTTGGGGCGGGACATTCCATTCGATAGGAAACCGGATTCTGCGCCGGCACGGCACTGCGCTTGGTTATTCGAGCGGCTTCACCATCATGGACCGCGAAGATCAAAAGGATTTGATCGATGCCGTGGTAGCCAGCGCGGGAATCGATCCAAAGGAAATTCGATTTCCGAAAGGGGATGTGCTCGCGGAAATTTTCAGTTTCGTCGTCAATACAGAGAATCCGCTGGAGGAATTGCTTGCGGAAAAGTTTCCATATTTTCTGCCCCTTCTCGAGAGGATTCAAGACGTTCGGGAGCGCTACGAAAAAAAGAAGAAGGCCACGAACTCGATGGATTTTGACGACCTGTTGCAAAAGACATTATCGATGTTTCAGCAGCACGAACGAATCGCAGAGATTTACCGCCGGCAGTTCCAGTTCATTCTTGTCGATGAATATCAGGACACAAACAAAATCCAGGCTGATCTCGTTGATCTGCTCGCCCGGGATCATCACAACGTGATGGTGGTGGGCGATGACGCGCAGTCGATCTACTCGTGGCGCGGTGCTAACTTCCAAAATATTCTCGAATTTCCAAAGCGTTATCCGGATGCGCAGGTGTTCAAGATCGAAATGAATTATCGCAGCGTGCCGGAAATTCTGGAAGTAGCGAACGCAGCTATTGCCGCAAACGTTCACCAATTCCGCAAACATTTGAGCGCGACGCGCGAATCAAAAGCATTGAAACCAGCTTTGGTGGCACTGAACGATAGCGGAGAGCAAGCGCAGTTCGTCGCGCAGCGAATTCTGGAACTGCGCGATGAAGGCGTCGATCTGAACGACATCGCCGTGCTCTATCGGGCGCATTATCACGCCGTCGAGCTACAACTGGAACTTTCCCGACGCGGGATCCCCTATCAAATTACCAGCGGCATCCGATTCTTCGAGCAGGCGCATATCAAGGACGTGACTTCATTCATCCGTTTCGTGGCTAATCCTCGCGACGAAGTCGCATTCAAACGCATGGTGAAATTGCTTCCTGGCATTGGCAATCGCACAGCAGAAAATCTTTGGCGCGCTTGGGAAAATTCACTGGCGGAACCAGGCGAAGTTTCCTCATGGAGTGAGCGCTTATTGTCGATGTCTGTTCCGGCGAAATCAAAGAAGCTGTGGGAGCAACTCACGCATACGCTGGACGAAATCGCTCCGGCTGGTCAACTGAATATGCCATCGGAAATGATTACGTCCGTGGTCGAAGCCATCTATGATGATTACGCCAAGGCGAACTTCACAAACTACGAACTTCGCCGCGAAGATTTGAACCAGCTGGCAATCTTTGCCCGCCAGTTTAAAGACGTGCATGAATTTCTTTCGCAATTGGCGCTGATCAGCAACGTCGACGCGGAAGCCGCGACAACCCAGGTAAGCGACAAAGAATCGGTCAATCTTTCTTCGGTGCATCAGGCCAAGGGCCTTGAGTTTCACACCGTGTTCGTGATCTGGTTGACTGACGGAATGTTTCCGAGCAATCGCTCCCTCGATACCCGCGAAGCGCTCGAGGAAGAACGGCGTCTCTTTTATGTGGCCATTACACGCGCGCGCGACGAGCTCTATCTCGCTTATCCGCAAATGCGCTTAAGTGGAGGATATGGCGACGTCTTCCAGCGGCCCTCGCGTTTTCTCCAAGAGATCCCAAATAATCTCTTGGAAGATTGGCAAGTGAGAAGACAATGACCAAGCCGCGTAAAATATGAAGTTGCTCCCCGCCTTCTACGTTGCCATATACGCGACGAAGCTCGAATGAGGAATGACGAACGAATTGGCAAGCAAGCACACAGTGTGTCCGTCATTTGTCATAATTCGTAATTCGTCATCTGTCATTCGGGTTTTGTCATTGGGTTGCTCATGAATCTTTCGCCGGAAAAAAAGGTCGCCGGCGTTCTCGTGCCGCTGTTTGCGTTGCGCGGGACAGACGACTTGGGAATCGGCGATACTGGTGCGCTCCGGGAATTTATCGATTGGGTTGCCCAAATTGGATTTAAGCTTGTTCAGCTTCTGCCCATCAACGAGACCGGGGCCGACAACAGCCCATACAACGCAATCAGCGCGATGGCGATCGAGCCAAGCACGTTGCACCTCGCGCCAAACTCGTTGCCAGATCTCACACGCGAAGACTTTGATGCTGCAGTTGCGGGCGCCGATCTTCGCACTCTTCGTCTTGGCGAAGTAAAATATCGCCAGATCAAAAAACTGAAGCGGCGCATCCTGGAAAAAGCGTTTGCGAATTTCTCCGCCAACGCAAGCGAAGAACGGCGGTTAGAATTCGAAACATTTTGCGAAGAGGAAGCCGCATGGCTGCGCGATTATGCCTTTTTTCGTGTCCTAATGGAGGAGAATGAGGATTCCGCCGCGTGGAATCGATGGCCAGCGCAACATCAGTCAATAGAAAGAGCGCGAAACTGGTTACGCGACCTGCCGCAAGATCGACAAGCAGATCTGGCAAGCCATCAAAATTTCTTTTGTTACGTGCAGTGGATTGCGCACCAACAATGGCGCGCAATCAAATCATACGCTGAGGAACACGGCGTGGCACTGATGGGCGACATCCCATTCGGCATCAGTTATTACAGCGCCGACGTTTTCGCGCGGCCGGATGATTTCGTGCTCGATTGGTGCGGCGGCGCACCTCCCGAACCTTACTTCAAAGAGGACGCGTTCACGCAAAAATGGGGTCAGAACTGGGGCATTCCGCTCTATCGCTGGGACCAAATGCGCGTGGACAATTTTGACTGGTGGCGGCAGCGCGTTCGTGGTGTCCGGCACATTTTTCATCTCTTTCGTATTGATCATGTGCTTGGATTTTATCGTATCTATGCTTTCCCGTGGCGGCCGCGGAAGAACAAACAATTTTTTCCGCTCGATTGGAATCAAATGCTCGAACGAACTAGCGGCCGGGCACCACATTTCGTCCCACGCGATGACGCAACCCCCGAAAACTCCGAGGCGAACAAACACGAAGGCGAAGAATACCTGCGCGTTGTTCTGGAGGAAGCAGGCGTTACGCGAGTGATCGGCGAAGATCTTGGACTTGTTCCTGATTACGTACGACCACATCTACGCGCACTCGGAATCGCTGGATTTAAAATCCCGCAATGGGAAGTCCGTGGTGAACGCGTTACGCCTGGCAACGAATACGAGCGGCTTTCCGTTGCGACTTATACAACGCACGATCACAAACCGATCCGCGCTATGTGGGAAGAAGCTTTTGAACATCCGACGCCGACATCAGAACAATCGCGATTCAATTTAGCAAAAATCGCCGTCTTCGCCGGACTCGATCCAAGAATTAACCACGTCGATTTTGAGAGAGATTTTTATCCTGCGATTATGGGAGCGCTTTTCGAAAGCGAGGCATGGTTGGCTATCGTCATGATCACCGATCTGCTGGCGCGCAAATACCGTTTCAACGTACCTGGGACAAAGGCCAACCTGAATTGGACACGACGAATCCGGCGCTCGATAGCGCAGCTCCGATCGAGCCGGAAGGAACAAAAGCGAATGCGATTGATTCATGATCTATTGGAAAAGACAGGCCGGGTTTGAACACAAATCGTTAGGCCCTTCGGCGCGACCGGCGGTCCCGCCCTACCAATCGCCGCGTGCCGTCGCCTTCGAGGCGGATTCGTCGAACCCCTTACTTACCCGCTTTTTTCAATCGGTGCGCCAACCTTATTGCCCCATTCGGTCCAGGAACCGTCGTAGTTGCGGACGTTATTCAGCCCTAACAAGTAGGTGAGCACGAACCATGTGTGACTCGAACGTTCGCCAATGCGGCAATAAACAACCGTATCCTTTTCGGGACTGACTCCGCATTGATCGAAATAAATTTTCGCGAGTTCGGACGCCGGTTTGAACGTGGCGTCATCGTTTGTGGCCGTTTTCCAAGGCATGCTTTTTGCCCCGGGAATATGACCGCCGCGCAGCACGCCCTCCTGCGGATACTCTGGCATGTGGGTGATCTCGCCCCTGTATTCGCCCGGTGAGCGCACATCGATCAGCGGAGCACCGCTTTTACTTTGCGCCAGCGCTTCATCGAAGAAGGCGCGAATCTCTTTGTCGAATCGTTTCTTCGGCACCGGATAATTTGTCTTTGCGTACTTAGGAACGTCGCGCGTCATAGGGCGACCTTCGGCTTTCCATTTGTCTCGGCCGCCGTTGAGAATCTTCACTTTCTCATGTCCGAACAGTCGGAACGCCCAGAGTGCGTAGCAGGCCCACCAGTTGGCTTTATCACCATAAAAAATGCAGGTGGTGTCTGGTGTGATGCCGTTACGGGTGCAGAGCTCCGCGAATTTTTCAGGCGAAATATAATCGCGAATCACAGGGTCTTGCAGGTCGGCGCGCCAATCGATATGCACTGCCCCGGGAATGTGTCCGGTATCGTAAAGAAGCACATCTTCATTCGACTCAATGATCCGGATCCCTTCGTCGGGGAGATCTTTTTCGAGCCAATCGGTCTCCACGAGCGCTTCAGGATGCGCGTATTGGGTAAGTTGCGTAGCCATAGGAAAAGAAACTTCAGGCGGCGCCCACAACCGGGCAAGAGATTTTACAATTTGATCGCCAATGAAGATAGTCCGTCGGCGACATTGCCTGTGATTCAGGCCGACACTTTTCGTTACATATGTAACAGAAATTCGAGGGCTGCTTCGGAACAGTTCGTTAGCAGCGATTCCAGTCAGCGAGGAACGACGGTCTTAATGCTTCTTGGCTTGCAACAGCTTGATCGCGTCGCGCAACTCCGCGGCGCGCTCGTAAAGCTCCTTTGCAATCGCAGTCTGCATCTCGCGTTGCATGATCTCTAGCTTGGAAAGCGGGCGCTTTGCTTTCACTTCCTCGAGCCATTCGTCGAGAAATGCGATCTCGGAGCTCTTCGACACCAGTTCCGGAAAGTTTGATTGTTGCAAAAAATCGACGATCGCGTCACGACCGCGCTCAATTTCAGCAATGGCCTCGGCAAACTTACCCTGACCGAGCGAAATGGATGCCTTGGCACGCGTGTTCATCATGAGCACGTAAGGCCTGAACTGTTGGAGGCTCCAGGAAAATTCCTCGTGATCTGTATGCTCGGAGACAAAGGTGAAAAGATCCAGATTGCGCTGCGTATCGCGTACCACGCCCTCGAAATCATTGATCTGAAACAGACTCAGATAACGATGATAATACTGAATACCTTCCTGTTGAAGCTCCGCGCATTGTTCGGGGCTGAGTTCGTAGGTTTCGCCTTTCCCCCCGGCGCGGACTGCCCGCCTTTGATGATATTCCAAAAGCGACTCACAATTATGCGGACGCCGGCCATCCGGCCGCCCGGCCATTTCCATTTGCAATACCCCCAGGTCGACCCGCAGCTGCAATTTTTCGCGGCCATCCAGACCCGCGATCTTGCGCACCTTGATATTCCCGTTCTCGTGCGGCCAATCCTTCAGGATGGTATTGAGGTCCAAACTCATCGTAACCAAACATCGGACACCTAACGTTGCCTTGTCAATAACATCGCGACCCGCTTTCGCTGCAGTGGCAGCCATGCCGGCTGAATTCTCAATTCCATCCCAGGGACACGCCCTCGCGGTGGCAAGCCTGCCGCTGCAGTGTGGTTTTGCAGGCGACACGCCTGCCGCTACAATGTGGAAAATGGAAGAGGCTATCGACTCGTTTATCCGTTTCCTTGCAGTCGAACGCGGCCTTTCTGAAAATTATCAACTCTCCACTCAAAGGTCGTTGAACGAATTCGGGCAGTGGTGTGCGACGAGAAAAAAAATCACAGATCCGCGCGCGGTGACGTTGCCTGCGATCAGCGAATATCTTGCAGATCGCAAGCGCGCCGGCCTTTCCGCTTCCTCGATCAAACTCATCGTAGTCGCATTGAAGATTTTTTTCCGGTTCCTGGTTGCTCAAGGCAAGGTCGAGCGCGATCCGGCTGAAGCACTCACGCTCCCCCGGATCGAGCGTTATCTTCCGGAAACGCTGAACGAATTGCAAATCGAGCAGTTCCTGGAAAAGATCGATACGAAAGCTCCTCACGGCTTGCGCGATCGAGCAATGATCGAGCTGCTTTACGCAAGCGGTCTGCGTATTTCGGAGCTGGCAAATGCGCGTCTTGAGAATTTCAACTTCGAAGAGCGAGTTGTGCGGGTGACAGGTAAAGGAAACAAGACCCGCCTTGTGCCGGTGGGTCGCAAGGCGTGCGAAGCGCTGGCTGCTTACCTGTCCACCGAGCGGCCGAAACTCGTGAAGCGTCGCAGCAGCAGCGAGATTTTTCTTTCCGAGCGCGGCACCAAACTAACAACAGTGCGTATCTGGCAGATCGTGAAGGAACACGCGCGCCGAGCGGGACTCGAACAGAACATCTACCCTCACCTTCTGCGACACAGTTTCGCGACGCATCTCCTGGGCAACGGCGCCGATCTTCGCATCATCCAGGAGATGCTCGGCCACGCTGACATTTCAACCACGCAAGTCTATACGCATGTCGATCAACAGCGATTGAAAGCTGTACATCGGCAATTTCATCCAAGGGCATGATTTTCTGTAGAGGCAGCCGTGCCGGCTGCGACGATTTAGATTCTGCAGGCGACACGCCTGCCGCTACAGTGTAGACGCCCGATCACTTTGCGTTTGATCCAGTATCGAGCATCGAGTATCGAGCATCCGCGCTTGAGAAGGCGCTGGTTATGAGACGAATTCTGTTGCTGGTCATCGCGGTCGCCGTTGCTGCATGCGCTGGTTGGTACTACTGGAATCTTACTCAACAAATTTCCAGCGCTCCTGTGGCCGGGTTTCTGCCCCGGGACACAATTTTTTTGGCGGAAATACCGGACTTTACTCGGACACGCGATGAGTGGCGTCACTCGGATATTTACCAGCTATCGCGCGAACCGGCCGTGCAGGATTTTCTGAACAAGCCGTTGGGCAACATGCCGACGCCAAAGGCTTTCATTACGCTACAGGAGATGGAACAGCTCGACCCAAAGAACGTCTTCTTCGCCCTGACGTCTATCAGCGATAGCGCTCCAAGCGTTTTGGGCGGTTTTCGTTTTCGCGGGACCCAGGAGGATGCCGAGCGGGTCATCAGCAAATGGCGCGCGATGCTTTTGGAACAACGTCCGGGCACGAAGGGCGATAAACTTCAGTATCAGGGCCATGAAATCGACGTGGTCACAGCGACTCCGTTTACTCTGGCAACAACATATGATCGCCCATGGTTCTTCGCGGCGACGAACGTAACGGAATTAAAGGCACTGCTCGATCGCGTCGATCATCGCGCGAAAAATTCAGCGGAAACCCTCGATAAGGACGAAGCATATCGCACGGCCACCTCGCATCGGCCATCGAATTACGCAGCGTTTTTCTATCTCCAGCCCAAAACATTTTCTGAGCGGCTTGCCGCGTTGCGCGCTGCTGTCCGATCAAGCCCAACTCCCGGCGAGACCACGATGCTTGAAAAAATGCGATGCATTGCGGCTTCGACGCGATTCGAGAACGGAAAAATACGCGATGTGCTTTTTGTCGGAATGCCAAAGCTCGAGAATAACGCCACCCTCAACCGCTCCTCGCTAACGCTCGGAACAAAGGAAACGTTTTTTTATCTGGCGATGCTGCTCAATCTCGGGGAAAGGATGGAGACGCTAAACCAGGCTGCTACTCTGGGCGGTGCGGTGCAGAAAGCTTTCGAGGACTTCGCCATCCGCGGGATTGCAGCCGATGATTGGAAAGCTGCGTTCGGCCTGGAGCTGGGGGCGCTGGCAGATTGGCCATCCAGTGCGCATTGGCCATCTTTACTTTTGACTCTGCCCGTGCTGGACATGGCCAAGGCCAGTATGATCATCGAGGCGTTTACACGTGCTGACGAAGGTGCAATCTGGACCCAAACAGAGAAG